>CATONV010000005.1 GCA_951801655.1 uncultured Oscillospiraceae bacterium
AAAAGACCGGCGTCACCTTCCGGGACGTGGCCGGTCAGGACGAGGCCAAGGAGAGTCTGGAGGAGATCATCGACATCCTCCACAACCCCCAGAAGTACACCGAAATCGGCGCCAAACTGCCCAAGGGCGCACTGCTGGTGGGCCCTCCGGGCACCGGCAAGACCCTTCTCGCCAAGGCCGTGGCCGGCGAGGCCGGGGTGCCCTTCTTCTCCATCAGCGGCTCCGACTTTGTGGAGATGTTTGTGGGCGTGGGCGCCAGCCGTGTCCGCGACCTGTTTAAGGAGGCCAGCAAGATGGCCCCCTGTATCATCTTCATCGACGAGATCGACACCATCGGCAAGTCCCGGGACAACCGTATGGGCGGCAACGATGAGAGAGAACAGACGCTGAACCAGCTGCTGGCCGAGCTGGACGGCTTTGACCCGGGCAAAGGCGTTATCGTTCTTGGGGCCACCAACCGGCCCGAGGTGCTGGATAAGGCCCTTCTCCGTCCCGGCCGCTTCGACCGGCGCATCACCATCGACCGGCCTAACCTGGCCGGACGTCTGGCCACACTCCAGGTCCACACCCGGAAGATCAAGCTAGCCGAGGACGTAGACCTGAAGAAGATCGCCCTGGCCACCGCCGGCACCGTGGGCGCCGACCTGGCCAACCTGGTGAACGAGGCCGCCCTGCGGGCCGTCCGTCACGGCCGAAGGGCCGTCAATCAGGAGGACCTGCTGGCCTCCTTTGAGTTCGTCATCGCCGGTAGCGAGAAGAAAAATTCCGTCCTCACCGAACTGGAGCGCAGGCTGGTGGCCTACCACGAGGTGGGTCACGCCATGGTGGCCTACAAGCAGAAGAACGCCGAGCCGGTACAGAAGATCACCATCGTCCCCCACACGGAGGGGTCCCTGGGCTACACCCTGTTGATGCCCGAGGAGGACAAGACCAACCTGCGCACCAAGGAGGAACTGATGGCCAAGATTGCCGTCTCCATGGGTGGCCGCGCCGCCGAGGAGGTGGTTATGGACACCATGACCAACGGCGCCTCCCAAGACATCCAGGAGGCCACCAACATCGCCCGAAACATGGTGGCCATGTACGGTATGAGCGAGGAGTTCGGTATGATGGCCCTGGGTTCTGTCCGGAACCAGTATCTGGACGGAGGTTACGGCCTGGACTGCGCCCAGGACACCGCCGCCGTCATGGATAAGGCCGTCAAGGCCATTCTGGACGTGTGCTACAGGGACGCCGTGGAGGTCATCCGGGAAAACCGGGAGGACATGGACAAGGTGGTGGCCTACCTGCTGGAGAAAGAGACCATTACCGGCGGCGAGATGGTGGCCATTATCGAGGGCCGCGACCCCGCCCTTGTGGAGGACGCTTACGCCTCCACCAAGTCCGGGCCCAAGCCTCTGCCCGGGGATATTGAACCCCCCGCCAAGTCCATCCATATCGTCAGCGAGGAGATCAAGCCTCCCGCCGCCCTGGAGGAACCGACCGCTGAGGCGGAGGATGTCCCCAAGGATGAGGAGCCCGCCCCGGTAGAACAGCCTCCGACGGACGGGGAGGAAAAGCCCGAATAACGTACAAGCGCCGCCCGGTCGGGCGGCGCTTCTTCTGTCAGACCGTTTTCAGACAAGCGGCCAAACACTGTTTCTGTTCCAAGTCGGCGTCAGAGGGGTATTTCCATATGGCCGACAGAGCGCCGGCATACTGGCTTCCCAGGCCATCCAGCCCAAGGACCATGATCTGGATAGCCTCCAATCCGTCGGAAATCCGCTGGGCCGCTGTCTCCAATTCATAAAGCTGCACTTGAATATCCATTGTTTCACTCCTTGCTTTTCTCCAGGAGTTATGGTATTATCAGATTTACCACCCCTCCTTGGTGTGGTTTTTAGAGTGTTGGTAGTTTGTTAGGGCCGCCAGCACTCTATTTTTCTTGGCCGAGTTCTTCATCAACCTTTTCGTTGAGCCACTGAGTTTTTGTCTTGTTCTGCGCTTTCAGCTTTTCCGTCAGCGCATTCAGTTTCTCGCGGGAGAGAGGAACACTGAACTGTCCGATGGTTTCTCGCCGCTTTCGGTAATACTCGGCCGAATTTGGGGGAGACAAAGCTTCACCGCCTCCTTGCTAGCAATTATAGCATTTAGCTAGCAATATGTCAAGTGTTTTTAAAACAGTGTGGGGGCTTGCCATCGAGACAGAAAAACTTTGAACATTGCAAGCGCCGCCCGGTCGGGCGGCGCTTGTACGTTTAATAGGTTAAAACACGGTGAATAATTTCCGCCATGTCTACCCGGGTCAGGGCCTGGGTAGGATTCAGGCGCCCGCCCGCAGTAGGCAGATAGCCCCGCTGAACAGCAAAGGACATGGCCCCCTGGGCATAGCCGGAGACACTGCCGCCGTCGCCGTAGCCGGACAGCGTGCTGCTGTAGCCGTCGCTGGCGTTCCAGCCCATGGCCCGCATGGCCCGCTGGACCATGCAGATAGCGTCCTGTCTGGTCAGGGTGCTGTCAGGGGCGTAAAGGCCGCCGCCGATACCGCTGATAATTCCTCTGTCATACAGCGTGTTCACCGCCTGGGCGTAGTAGGCCCCGCCGGGCACGTCCCGGAAGGCCCCGCTGGACCCCGAGGGGTTCAACTCAAAAGCCTGGTAGAGCATCTGGGCAAAGTCACCGCGGCGGATGGAGTTCTCCGGACCGTATTGGCCGGTGGCCATGCCTCGGGTGATGTTGTGGTCATAGAGGAAATCCACCGCCGCCCGCTGGGCGTCGCTGTAGCCCCCCATGTCGTTAAAGTAGGAGGAGCTGTAGGTGGGCGAGACGGTGATCATCACCTCTCCATCAAAGGTAGAGTTGTTGGATTTGGTGCCTACGTAGGGGATGGTCACCGTGCCTGTGTAGCCCGCCCGGGGGACAAAGGTCAAATCGGAGATCAGATCGTTTCCGCTGAGCTGGTAGGACACCCCGGTGCCCGCCTGCCGGCCGTAATGGGCCGGGCTGGCGTATTGGAAGTACAGATAACCCTCACTTGCGGCGGGCATCTGGGTAAAGCGGATGGAGCGCAGCGAATAGCTGCCTCCAAAGTCCCCGCCGTAGAAGCTCACCGGGGCGCTCCGGGTGGAGTACCGCACGGTCACATCTGCCGGCGGCCGATTCACTTCCACCTCTACCGTCCCGGTAAAGGTACTGCCGCTGGTGGGTGTGGCGGTGAAGTCGATATACACCGTTCCGGTAAAACCGGTAGCGGGAACAAAGGCCACACGGCTCAGCTCACTGGCCGTAATGGAGGTGGAGGAGGAGGTCAACCTGGTGCCCCGGTCGGAACTGGAGCGGTAGCCGCGGTACAGCGAGCCCTGGCTGGACGAGGGCAGTGTGAAGCGGACAGAGCTCATATCCCGGTCGGTCTCCCACTGGGAGAGATCGTCAAAATCCCTTCGGTCGAAGACCGCAGCGGATTTTGAGTCTGTAGAATAGCGTATATTGCCCCTGCTGGTGCTTCCGGAGTCGTTGGAACTGATATGAATTACCCCGTTGAAGGCGGCGCCGCTGGCAGACCGGCCCTCAAAGGGAATATCCACCGCCCCGGAAAAGCTGCTCGAGGCCCGGAAGGACAAATTACTGACACGGTAACTGCCGCTGTTGCTGTATCGGGTCCCGGTGATATCAATGCGGCGGTTGCTATAGTACAGGTCCCCCTCCGTACGGTTGGGCAGGGCCTGGAAGACAATATAGTCCAGTGTGCGGCCCGTCAGGTCCTGACTCAGCCTGGTAAAGTCGCTGGTCCGGAAGGACACCGACCGGCCAGGGGCGCAGGTGTAGTTGATATCTCCCGCCCCGGTGCCGCCCCGGACATTGATCTCCACGTTGCCGGACAGCCGGGTTCCATCGGTGGCGTAGCCGGTGAAGGGAATCTTGATAGTGCCGGTAAAGTTCTGGGCCGGGACAAAGGTCAGCCGGTCGATTCGGGGGGTGCGGGTGCCGTAGTAGTAACTAGTACCCGTTGTGGCTCGGCTCCCGGTGCTGATGGAGGAGCGGTAATCGTAATACAGCACCCCCTGGCTCTCACTGGGCAGGGAGTCAAAGAGGATAAAGCTGAGGGTGTGTCTGGAGTCCAGCACGTTCCGGCAGTAGTTGTTGAAGTGGGCGTCGTCAAAGTGGGCCACGCCCCCTTTTGTCACGTCGTAGGTCAGTCCGCCGATGGCGATGTCGTTCTCCCGGCCCACGTTGATCACCACTTGACCTGAATAAACTGCGCCGCTCTCCACCCCCTGGCCGGTATAGTAGACGGTGACAGTGCCGCTGTAGCCGGGGGCCGGGACAAACCAGATATCATTCAGGTCGCGGAGGTTGTACTGCCCGCGGGTAGAGACCAGCGTGCCGTAGTTGCCCTCATTCACGTAGTTGGTATACAGCTTGCCCTGGTTCTCTGAGGGCTGGGAGAAGGTAACATGCTTCAGGTTAACGCCCTTCATCTCCCGGCACACCCGGTTAAAGTCGTCACTGTTGAAGCGAACAGGGGTGTTGTAGGGCGTGTTGAGGGTGATGCCCGAGTCCTCCTCCACAACGCCCGACTTGCTTACGGTGAGAAGAATCTTGCAGTTGTAATTTTTGTTTTCTTCTGACACGGCGGTGTACTCAATGACCACCGGGCCCACGTACCCCGCCTTGGGGACAAAGGTGATATCCTCCAGAGACCGCTGGCCGGCGGGAATGCCGTTTTTCCGGTCGGGGTAGTAGTATATGCCTGATCCCACGCCGGAGCCGGGGGAGGATTCAGAGTTGTACTTGTAGTACAGGGTACCCTGTGTGGGGTCCACCCTTATGCCGGTAATGTGGGACAGATTACCGCCGGCCTGAAGTGCAAATCCGGATTGCAGCTTTCCGTAGCGGAAGCTCAGGGTCTCGTCCGGTTTGATGACAATGGTCTCTCCCTCAGGGGGGATGGTGGCGTTGGGGTCCGGGATTACCCTCACTTCAAATTCCGCCCGGAACCCAAGCTTGGTGTGGCTGACGGTAAAGGTGGCGGTGCCGGGGGTGGTGCCCACGATGGAACCTCCCATGTAGCTGGCAATGTTGGACGCGTCGGACCAGCAGGACAGCTCTCCAATGTTGGCGCCGCCGTAGCATGTAATAATCTTACTATCCTCCAGGCGGATGCTTTCGTTCTCCACAATCTCAAGGGGCAGGACGGCCTTATTCAGTTCGTAGCCGCTGACCATCACCGTCAGTGTGTCTTCCACGCTTCCCCCCTGCCCATCAGCCGCCCGGGCGGTAATAACCGCCTCGCCGGGCTTGGAGGCCGTGAGTTTGTTGCCGCTGACCGAAGCCACTTCCTTGTTATCGCTGCTGGCGGATACCGCAACGCTGTAGGTCTTGCCCTGCACTTCAAACTGGGCCGTTCCCTTGCCGTTTCGGTCCCACGCAACATCTTTGGTTTCCGTTCTCTTGTCCGAATACTCAATGGTCACCTTCATCTGCATAGTCACCGAGCCCGGGCCCATCACATACGCCTCATCCGGGTCGTCGGGCTTGGGATTGCTGATGGTGATTCCGGTGATCTGGTTCCCCTCCGGGAGAGTATCCCCGGTCGGGGGGGGACCGGGATTGTTCGGGTCATCCGGGTCAATGCTGGAGTTGGGCCTGACAATACAGGTCACGGTTGCCGGATCCGCTCCGGGGGCACTGGCGGTAATGGTAACCTCCGTCTCCTGTGTAATGTCAGCGGCCGGTATCAGCGTTACGGTAGGGCCCTGGCTTGGGTCCACTCTGACAACCGCAGGGTCGCTGCTGTTCCAGGTAATGCCGCTGGTCTCCTGCTTTTTTCCGTTCTCTGAGACATAAGCGCCCAGCGTCTTTGAAATGCCGGCGGTGAGATACACCTCGCTCACCGCAGCGGTGCGCTCTGTGATGGTCACATGGACGTCGTCCTCAATTTCAATGGTAAAGTCCATGTTTTCGCTTATGCCCCCGTATGTGGCGGTCACTGTCACCGTGGCTTCTCCCACGCCGACCGCCCTGATTCCGCCTACCGTACCGATCGGTATATATACGACTTTGGAATCACTGCTGACCCAAGAGTAGTGGGTCTCCTGCGTCACATCTCTCCAGGTTCCGTTGTCGCCGATTCTTGTGTAGACCTTTACGGCCAGCCGCTTCTCTCCTCCAAATTTCATTGTGTACTCGTCGGTGTCGATTGCCTCCACCTTAAGCTGCCTGGAATTACTCGAGGTATCCGGGGGTGTCGAGCCGGCATCGGGGCTGCCATCGGCAGCGACAGACCCGGGGGTTGCCAGCGCGATGGTGCCGATGAGTGTGAGTACCAGGATCGGGGCCAAAAGCAGGGCCGCGCAGCACTGGACCAGGGTTTTCCGCATATAAAGCACTCCTTTTCAGATGGAATAAGAAAGCACGGGAGAGGGCCGGGCCCTCTCCCGTGCCGGGATCAACTATTACGTCCCTTATTTGTCCAGGTCTGACCGCCCCAGGAAATGTCTGTGTAGAAATTCTGGAACGTCATGTTGGCCTGACCGCTTTCTTCCCGCTGCTGCACTTTAATGTTCAGCCCGTTGGCCGAAGCCTCGCCGACGGAGTTGGTCAGTCTGCCGGCGGGGATGTTCAGGGACACATCGCCCACCTTGCCCGAAAGCTTGAGAACCAGCGTTGCGCCGTCCTTGCTGTTGGTCAGCCTGCTCTGGCTGGCGTCGATGCCACCGAACTCGTTGGCCGCATTCAGCAGCTCCTGGAGGGTAGCCGGTTGGTCTCCGCCCAGATACAGCGGGGCGTTGAAATGGATGGTGCTGGTTCCGTCCACCGTGTTGGCCGCGCTTACGCTGAAGTTCGTGCTGGCGCTCTGGGCCTGGGGGATGGCGGTGCGGGTGGTGGGGGGGGTGGCCGCCGGAACCCCCGGACCCGTGCCCTGGATGGTCCAGCCAGCCGACGCCTCGTTGCCCACATTGATACTCGCGCCCCAGAACACGTTCAGATAGTAGAAACCCTGGGTCGGAGAGGCGGTCGTCGCGTCTGGCCACCTGTTGGAGTGTACAATCTGCATGCCTTCAGGTCCGGCGATGCCGCTGGAGTTGATCAGCCAGCCATTGCTGATGCCGATGGAAACGGTGGGCCCCTTCAACGGAAGGGTAACCGTGGAATAGCCGTTTTGGGCGGTCTGGATATCGTGAGTACCGCTCGTCCAGTCCACACCAACAGAGGGGTTAAATATGTCCTTCAGATTGTCCTTTGTTACCTTGGTTTTTGTAGTTCCTTTCAAATAGTACAGTTCCTTGTTGAAGGTCAGGGTGATTGATCCGCTTGTCACATTCTTCGCGCCGTTCACATCGGTAACTGTAAAGTTGCCCGTGGCGTTAGTCAGCTGGGGCGGATTCTGGTCGCTCAGCTTGATCTCATTGCCCATAAAGGAGTAGCGGATACCGGTGGCGCTGTTAGCCATATTGGTGTCCTCCGGCTCCTTACGGGCCATGGAAATCACATAGTAGGGCTGGTCAGCCTGAAGCACACGGTCGCTGTACTCCCACGTATTGGCGTTGACAGTCTTCGGTCCGCCCTGGGCGGCCGGCCCAGACGCCTCGTCTCTCTCCAGCCACTCCAGGATATCGTCCTTAACCGTCTCGCTGGCGTAGATATCAAATACGGAGTACCGCTTGTTGAACCGCTCCGGGTTGCCTGAACCGTCCGTGGGGAAGTAGCCGCTTGTCTGTGTTCCCTCTTGCGACGCCTTCCGATAGGTGTAGACCTCTTTCAAGGCGTCATAGATGGTGTAATCCTCATAGGCCTTGGGCAGATCGCGTCCGGGATACAGATGGTCGGAGAGGAGATCCTTATCACTCATATACGGCAGATTGCGAATCGAGGCCTTCGAATAAATCTTATAGGTCAGCTCCGCGCCCATATCAGTGGACAGTCCCGCCCGTCCGGGTTCCGTCATCGTGGGGGACTGGCCGACAATGGAAATCACAGGTCTGGCAACCGGATCGGTCTTAAACTTATAAATCTCCACCTCAGAGGGCTCCATGGCGGACCCCCTGATAACAAAGTAGACATAGTAGGTCCGGTTGGGAGACAAACCGTTGATCTTCTTTGTGGCGCTGGCCACGCCGCGGTATTCCAGGCTGCCCGGGGGGACGATCTGGCTGCCCTCCGCCCAGTCCGGGTTCTGGATTTCGCCCTTCTGCGGGTTCAGCAGCACCGGCATATCCATGATATCCCGGTCCCGGCCGCCCGTAGGCACATCCTTGGGGTTAATCTTCTGGTTGGCCTCTGTAATCGTGCGGATGGAGGGGTTCCACAAGGAGGTGTCCATCGGCTCATTTCCCAGCTCATCCGCATAGCCAATGGCGTAGTACACCGTGCCTGGCCGGGTCAGCGTCAGGTTCATGGTCACGGAGTTCTCCGTGGTCTCAAAGGCGGGGTAGTTGTCCGCAAATTTGGGCTGGACGGAATCCTCCAACGAAATATTCAGGTGCAGCCGCCGGGGGTCCTCCGGATTCTGGGTGGAACCAATGGACTCACCGCCACCGTTGTTCAGCCCGTTGTCCAGGAACTGCTGCCACTGCGCCTCCTTCAAGCTGCCGGCCAGCTTATAGAGGTCGGAGGAGTTGCCCGCCGCCACGTCCACATAGAAGTTGATATCGCCGCTCCAGGTGTTGGGGTCGGTCAGGTTGCCGATTCTGCGGATGGACACCGCAAAGTCGTAATAGACGTCCTTCCCATCGGGCGTTTTGGAACGCAGGGTATTCAAATCCGGGAAGGGGACCGTCTGCGAGCAGCCGTTAAAGGTGGTATGCAGGCTCTTGCCGGCCAGCTCGTTGGTACCGGGGTAATACAAGCCGCTGCTGCCCAGCAGAACCCAGCCGCTCTGGTCCTCTATCGCACTCATGTTGGGCATGCCGTAGACAAACTTGCCGTCCTCCTCCTTGTGGGTCAGAACGGTAACCGTCTGGTCCTTATCAACGGTGACTGCCCGGTAGTACAGGTCATACTCTATGCCCTTGTCGGTCCACAGCAGCAGGTCATAGGCCATGCCGTCCGCCACGTCCTCGGTGCCCTGGGGCATCATACGGAATTTGAAGTCCACGCCGTAGCTCCCGGTGCTGGCCCCGTCCACGTTCAGGTCCTTAATCCCCTGGGGGATCTGGGCCTCGGGCAGCAGGAAGTCGCCTGTCAGCTTAATCTGCGCGAACACCACTGTGAAGATGGGCACATTGTGGCCCTTTTCCACCGACTCCGGCTTATAGTCTACCGTCGTGGGGTCGAGGGCGTGGCCGCTCATGTCCTCAAGGCCGGTGATCTCAAAGCTGTAGATGCCGCCGCCCTTCAGCTGCAGGCCCTCCTTGAGGAACTTAAGCTGAACTTTGCCGTTGACATTGTCCACTCGGATGTTGTCTACGGAGTAGTCAATTACCCAGTTCTCGCCTACTCCCTGGTCGCCCTTGACATCCGCGGGGGTGTCCATGCCGTACACCCAGACCTTAAAGGTGATGCTGCTCCGCAGGGCCTGTGTGAATTTGTTCTTATCCTCCTCTGTACCGTTTCGGGCGTTCTCATACAGAGACAGGATATCTCCCCCGCTGAGGAAGCGAACATTTTCGCTGAACTCCAGCACAATGTCGGTGTCCTGCGTGGGGTTTTGGGTATTGTCTTTGCCGTCGTACTTGGTAAAGAACTGGTGGATGGTAGGCGGGTTGTTATCCAGCGTACGGATGCCGCCCTCCAGCTTGTAGACCTGGATGGAGTAGTTCCCGGCGGTGTCCCGGGCCAGGTAGTACAGGTCGTAGGACTTCTCCGCCTCCAGACCGGTGATGTTCATAGCCGCCTCAGTATTGGCTGTGGCCGCCACCTGGCCGCTGCGGAAGGCGTTCATGCCGTTGGCCACCTGAAGCTTGGCGTAGTCGCTGTTCAGCAAGGCGGTCTGGCCGTCCTCCGAGTTATCATCCGGGTTGTTGGGGTTGGACTTGGGGTAGAAGGCGCCCGACTCCACCACCACCCAGAAGATGGTGCCGTTTTCATTCAGGGTGGCCGCCATGGGAACGGAGGCGGCCTGGGCCTCGCCGTTCACATGGGGATAGATCACGAATTCAGGCGGAGTTACGTCCGGAGTGGTGAACTGCAGCGGGGTGACTGCGGAGCTGTTGGTACCGTCTACGTCGGTAAGCCACAGGTAGAGGGTGTAGTTCTTCATCTCCTCCAGCTTATCGCTGACGGTGATGGCCAGATCCGCGTCCCGCACCTCGTTCTTCTCCAGATCGATAATGCCGTAGCCCAGATTGTTGCTGACCGCCGCAGACTTCAGCTCGTCCACCGTGGGCGCCGCGGCGCTGCTGGGCAGCACGGTATAGTACATGCGGCAGGTCTTGGTAGCCATGACGGCAACCTGCGCGCTGATATAGGCTGCGCCATCTTTCTTCCAGATTTTGGACATATAGGGGTAACCCTGGCCAAAGGCGGGGACGGAGTTGTCCGGCGTGGAGAAGGAAACCACCTTCACCGGACTGCGGTTGCCCTGGTCGTCCACCAGAACGGCGGACAGGTAGTAGGACCCGCCGGTGGTCAGGCCGGTTACCTGGGCGCTGACTACTGTGTCGCCCGTGGGGGCGACAACGGAGCCGCTGCTCAGCGCCTTAAAGCCGTAGGTGGGCGGAGTAACCAGCGAATCTTCGTCAATGGAGCCGTCGGTAATATTACTCACCGCCCAGTAGACTGTGCCCTTCTTGTTTCCGGAGAAGTCGGCCCGGAAGCCCGTGGGAGCAATGTCCTTCGCTGCGGGATAGCCGGCCAGCAGACGCGGGTCCAGAGACCCCTCCTCCGCCGCTTGGGAGTCCATAACCACCCCGGAGATATTGCCTGTCAGGCCGGGACGGATGTAAATCTTGTCCGGGAGTGGGGAGACCACACAGCCCGAGGCATTGATATTGAGGTTGTCAATGTCGCCGTCTCCGGTGACGTTGGTAGCCACGTCCAGGTTCATCTCCTTGACATGGGTATTCCGGTCCAGCTGGATCGCAGAGTCGGTGGCGGCCTCGTCCACGGTGAGTTTGGCCACGGTGCCCTTGGCCACCTGGATCGTGGACACGGGGCTCTTGTTCACCACGTTCTTGATCCGACCGGCCAGCGTCAGGCGCGTGCCCGGCTCACCGTCCAGCTCAATGTTCATCAGGCCCTTCTCGTCGGTGTTGTTGTCCTCCAGGTAAGCGGAGGTGCGCACTACCGTCTTGGCGATATCGGTAACGCCGTCCGCCCGGATGGTCACCGTCTTGTTGCGCATATTGTCCACCAGCATCTCCTCGGCAGTGACGTTGCGCATGACCACGCTGGCGTCGCCGCTCTCGCTCTCGCCGGTGCCGCTGACAATAATCCGCCCCAGCACATTCACATTTTCCAGCTTAATGCCGCCCAGCCCCACGCCGCCGGAGACATACAGGTCGCCGCTGATGGTGGTGTTGCGCAGGGTGACATTGGGGGCGGTAATGGTCACGTTGCCAAACACGCCCCCCAGCTCATAGGCGCCGCTCTCCCGAACGGGGGTACCGATGCACTGGGTGATCAGCGCGGCCATCTGACCCTTGGACACGGGAGACCGCGGCATAAAGGTGTTGTCTGGGTAGCCGGAGATGATGTAGTTGTCCACGGCGGTCTTGATGGTCCCCCGGGCCCAGTCGCTCACGTCTCGGCTGTCGGTAAAGGCCAGACTCTCACCGGGCGTCTCTTTGAGCATCATGTTCCGCCCCAGAATGCACACCGCCTGCTCCCGGGTCAGGGTGTTGTTGGGGGAGGCCGTGTTCTCAGAGGTGCCGGCCATATAGCCCACCGTGTAGGCAATGGCCACATCATCGTAGAACCAGTCGGTCGGGTTTACGTCGGTAAAGGGGATCTCCCCCTTCTCGGTATAGCCGTAGGCCCGGTTGATAATGGCCATAAATTCCGCCCGGGTGAGGGCAGCGTTCGGATTGCCCGTCTGGTCCGCCCGCATGACCCCCCAGTCCACCAGCTGATCCAGATAAGTGTCAGCCCAGTGCTCCGCCGAGGCGGGCAGGGTCATGCCGGGCGCCAGTCCGATCAGCAGGACGGCGGCCAGCAGCAGAGACAGCGCCCTCTCCTGCCAGGTGCGGCGCTTTATACCGGTTCTTTGGGACATATGCGGTTCTCCTTTCTTGTTCCAACGGGGAAGGCGGGGTTCAGTCCGCCGAGTCAATCTGAATGCTGAATACCGCCTTGCGGATCATGGTCTCCTCATCTTGGATGAGGTCCACAAACTTCGAGGCGTACAGCGGCATTTCCGAGGTATCGTCCTCCAGCTGGCGCAGCACCTGGGTCTTTACAATCAGCGGAGAGTCGGTGACGGGGAGAACCATCTCCACGATCTCCCGCGCCTCCAGCGGCTTGTCGATCCAAAAGGCGATGCCGCCGCAGCTCAGGTCCTTAGTCTTAAAGGTCCGCTGCCCCCTCCAGTGCCCGGTGACAGGGTACATGACGCTTTCAAAATCTGTGAGGATACGCAGGTTTTCCCGGGCGGCGGGCCCCAGGGCGGCGGTGGGCTGGATGACCATTTTGTCCTCCCGCTGGCGGATGATAACACCCACCCGGTTGGGCGTGCTGTCGTCCATGCCGATCAGCTGAATCTCCCGGTGGGCCGCCACCGCCTCCTCCTTTCCGCCCAGTATCTTAATCTGGAGAACCTCCGAGTTGGGCGGGGACTCCAGCACCGCGTTGGCAAGGGGGGTCCCCTTGCTGTCCAGGATCAAATAGAGGCGTTCTGCCATTTAAGACTCTCCTTTCTCTTCCTCAGGGACGGGGGCTGGCTGGGCCGCCAGGGCCTGGCGCTCCCGCCGGGCCTTGTCCGGGTCGTTAGGGTCAAAGTTCAAAAAGTAGACATAAATTTCCACAATGGCCTGGTACAGCGCGTCAGGGATTTCCTGTCCCAGGGCCAGCTGGGAAAGCATGGTGGCCAGGGAGTTGTCCTCATACACAGGGACACCGCTCTCGGTGGCCACCTCGATCATCCTCTCGGCCAGGTAGCCCATTCCGGAGGCCACCACCACCGGGGCCCCCTCTCCCTCGTAGCGCAGGGCTACGGCGCGGTTTGTCGCCCGATTATCATATCGTGACATTGACGCTGCTCCCCCCCTCAAAGATTTTCGGAAATACCCCGGAGATGGTCAGCGGCCGGCTCATCTGCTGAACCTGCACCGTTTCGGCCTTCAGACCGTTGTCCGTTATAATGCGGGACAGCTCCCCCTGGACCAGCTGGGAGAAGGGGGCCACACTCTCCGGACAGAAAACCTGAACATCCACCCTCTCCCCCTGACAGGTGAGTACCATATCAAAAAAGCCCAGGCTTTGAATGTCGATTTTAAACAGAAAGCGCAGAGTGTTTTCTTTGCCGCCCCGGCCCCGCTTCAGGTTTTCCTCGGCGTCCGGGTCCACCCACATCTCGGAAAAGGCCATCTTTCCGTCCCACTCCAGGGGAAGAAGGATGTGGTTGAGGGGCATGTGGACACTCTCGTTCACCAGAAAGGCGGAGACAATGTTCCGGAAGGCCTCCTGCACCTCTTTGCCCGCCCCGCTCTGGAGGGCGGCGTTGGCCGCCTTGGCCAGCTGGGCGGCAAACTGGTCGCTGTCTGAGGCCTTGGCGAAGTTGGTGCTGTCCAGCAGCCGCAGCAGCGCCTCATCAGACAGGCCGCCCAGCTTCTCCCGCAGGCCGGGACTGCTGATCATCTGGTGGAACGCCTGGAGAAGACTGTCCTCGCTGCCGTTCTCATAGCGGGAGACGTCCAGGGCCAGCATGGAGATCAGCGTGCGGGACAGGCCCATGTCGTTGGTCTTGCTGGTGTAGCTGGACAGGAAGGTGAGAATGCTGCCCTGGAGCAGCTTCAGCGCCCCCGCCCGGTCGCCGGCGTTCATCTTCTCCTCCAGCTGGGACACCATCGGCAGCAGCTGGCTGCCGTAGCTGGCCGGGATGGCCCGAGTCAGTCGGGTCAGGGTGCGCAGCAGGTTGCCCTGGATGTGGCCGGTGGAGGAGAAGTCGCTGTACTTTTTCAAAAATTGCAGGATATTATTGCGCACCGCCTCAGAGTTTCCGGAGGCGTAGGCCTCCCGCAGGATGGCGAACAGCGCCCCGCCGAAACGGGTGCCGTTGGCCAGCTGGGAAAACAGAAATTTGCCCAGCGCCCCCTCGTCCATCTTCAGCATGTTGAGCAGAGCACCCATCTCGCCGGCCAGCCCCTCTTCAATGCCGGAGGAGACCACCGTCCCCTCGTACATAGCGAAGAGGGTACTCAGACTCTCGCGCAGCTCCGGGGTGTTGGCCAGCCGCTGAAGGAAGGCGGCAAAGTTGGAGTCGTACCGCAGGGCCTGGCTGCCGGTGGAATCGCCGGCTGTCTGCTTCTCTGTCCGGTTATCCGAACGGACCACTCGGTTCAGGTCCGGGGCATTCTGAATGCGGGTATCGTTGGGCGATACCGGAATACTTCGGTTTACGTTGCTGCTGTCATGGCCCGGTACCGGGTTAGTCACACCAAGCAGATCTGGCATTGGCGACACTCCATTTCCAATTCAATGTAGAGGCGGGCTCTCGCGCCCGCCCGGCCAAACACCGGCCTCTGTGTCCGCCGGCAGAAAACGGGCCGGGACGTCGCCCGGCCCCGCCGGGCTCGGTCAGAATTATTTTAAGCCGGCTCCGGCCAAAAGTCCATCCCCAGTTTTTTTTCTGGAAAACTTAATTTTTTAATTGACACTGCCGATATATCGAGTATGATTAGATATGGGCGGGTGTATCATGCCTGTATGGCGGCCTCCCCCGCCCCACATCCAAAACCAAATGAGAAAAGGTGGCGTTTTTATGGGCAGCGGCAACGACAGCATCCTGGACATGTATCTGTATGAGACCAACACCCTCTTGGAGCAGCTGGATGGCATCCTTCTGGCGGCAGAACAGGCGGATACGTTCTCTGAGGACAGCGTTAATGAGATATTCCGTATCATGCATACAATCAAGGGCTCCTCCGCCATGATGGAGTTCTCCTCCCTGATGACAGTAGCCCACCGGATCGAGGATTTGTTCTTCCTGGTTCGGGAGAAGGGTATGGATGTGGTCCCGGAGCAAACCCGGCCCGACCTGTTCGATATGCTGTTTCAGGCCGTGGACTTTTTCCGCGGTGAGATCGAGAAGGTGGAGAATGATGAACCGCTCTCTCAGTCTATCGACCACATTGTAAATAAAATTAATAGCCTGATCGATAAAATTCAGGGTAATCCCACATCTGAGGAACCGGCTGAAGCCGAGAGCGCGCCTGCCAGCGAGACGGCCGCCCCTGCGGTGGGCGCCGTCAACCAGGACTACCTCTTCGGCATCCACGTCTTCTTTGACGAGGGCAGCGGAATGGAGAACCTGCGGGCCTTTATGCTGATCAACAGCGTGAAGGACTACTGCGCCGACTTTATCACCCATCCCACCAACGTGGAGACCGATCCCTCCACCTCCGATATCATCGCGGACCAGGGCTTCCTGGTCTGGTTCCGCACATCTGAGGAGCGCGACAACGCCATCCACGCCATGAACGGGGCCGGCTCCGTCCGGGAGTATCAGCCCGTGGACGCCGCCAAGACCTCTCCCGCGCCTGAGGCGCCGCCCGCCGCGTCAGAGACCAAGCCGGCCTCTCCCGCGCCCGCCAAGGAGTCTCCCAAGGCCGACGCGGCTCCCGCGCCCGCCGCCAAGCCCGCCGCCGCGCCTGCCGCCGGCCAGCAGCACGCCAAGGAGAGTCTCATCAGCGTCAATCTGTCCAAGCTGGACCAGCTGATGGCGGTGGTCAGCGAAATTGTCATCACGGAATCCATGGTCACCTCCTCCCCCGATCTGAAGGGACTGCGGCTGGACAACTTTACCAAGTCCGCCCGGGACCTGCGCAAGCTCACCGACGACCTGCAGGACGTGTCCATGTCTCTGCGCATGGTGCCCGTGTCCGGCACCTTCCAGAAGATGAACCGCATTGTCCGGGATATGAGTAAAAAGCTGGGAAAAAAGGCGAAGCTCACCCTGATTGGTGAGGACACCGAGGTGGATAAGACCATTGTAGACTCCATCGGAGACCCCATCATGCACATCGTCCGCAACTCCATGGACCACGGCCTGGAGGAGAACGAGGCCGACCGCATCGCCGCCGGCAAGGACCCGGTGGGCGAGGTGATCCTCTCCGCCCGGCACACCGGCAGCGAAGTTATTATCGAGATCAAGGACGACGGTCAGGGCGTGGACACTCAGGCGGTGCTGAACAAGGCCATCCGCCAGGGTCTGGCCGCTCCTGACCACGATTACAGCCAAAAGGAGATCCTCAACTTCCTTATGATGCCCGGCTTCTCCACCAACACCGAAGTCACCGAGTACTCCGGGCGCGGCGTGGGCATGGACGTGGTCAAGAAGAATGTGGCCGACGTGGGCGGCACTGTCTCCATCTCCAGCGAGTGGGGCAAGGGCATGACCACCACCCTGAAAATCCCCCTGACCATGGCCATTATGGACGGCATGGAGGTCTCAGTGGGTGAGTCTATGTTCACCATCCCCATCAACAGCATCCACTCCTCCCTGAAGGTGTCTGCAAAGGACGTGATTCATGACCCCGCCCAGGGAGAGATGGTCAAGATCCGGGATAATTTCTATCCCATCATCCGGGCCAAGGAGCTGTTCTGCATGGAGCAGGGCTGCGACAATATCGAGGACGGCATCCTGATGTGGGTGGAGGCCGGCGAACACTCCTACTGTCTGTTCGTTGACGAGCTCATCGGCGAACACCAGATCGTAGTTAAGCCCCTGCCCAACTATGTCAACGGCTTCGGCGTGAAAAACTTCGGCATAACCGGCTGCAGTATCCTGGGCGACGGCAGCATCAGCATTATCCTGGACGTGATTAACGTGTACACCGCCGCCCATAACATCTTTTGAGAGGGCGGACAGAAGGGAGAGTCAACTATGGCGCAAATCGCAAAATCTGAGGAAGTCCTGTTCGCCAGAGAGCAGGAGACGGACGAATACACTGAGCCGCTGTCTGAGATCTCTACGGAAAAATACCTGATCTTCTCCTCCGACAGCCTGATGTACGGCATCAGGGCTGAGCAGGTGAAGGATATTATTACAGACTACACCATCACCTATCTTCCCCGGGTACCCAACTATGTGCGGGGTGTGATCAATCTGCGGGGCCAGATTATCCCTGTGGTGGACATCCGTCTGCGTCTGGGCAAGCCGGAGCATGACAACTTCTGCGGCATTGTGGTGGATGTGGACGGCAATATGGTGGGTATTCTGGTGGATATGGTAGAGCAGATGGTGGATGTGCCTCTGGACGCCATCCTGCCCGTTCCCACCAGCACCAGCCAGGCTATGGTCTCCGGAATGTGTACCCTGCCTGACGGCAACACCATGCTGGAGCTGGACTGTGAGCTGCTGCTCCACGACTGATTTTGACCATACCGCCGAAAAGGGGGGAACTCTGAGATGATACAGCCCATCTCGGATAAGGATTTCCACACACTGACCAGCTTCATCAAAGCGCAATACGGGATCACCCTGGATCAGAAACGGCAGCTGGTCACCAGCCGCCTGTCCACCATGCTCACCGAGCAGGGGTACAGTAATTTTTCTGACTTTGTCTCCCAGCTGCTGAGGGAAAGAGACCCCCAGAAGATCGAGCAGGTTCTCAACCGCCTGACCACCAACTACACCTTTTTCATGCGGGAGACAGAGCACTTCGATTTCTTTTCCAGGGTCATTCTGCCCGAACTGGTACGCAAATACCAGAAAAAGAAATCCCTGGCCATTTGGAGCGCCGGCTGCTCCAGCGGCGAGGAACCCTACAATCTCTCTATGTACATCAAGGATTATCTCGGAATGCAGGCTAGCCAGTGGGACACCCGCATTCTGGCCACCGATATTTCCCAAAAGGCCCTGGCCACTGCCAAAAAGGGCATCTACGAGGTGCCCGATACTGTGCCCGAGACTTGGCGCAGAAAGTACTTCAAAAAGGTGGAGGGAAGCCGGTACGCCGTCTCTCCTGAGATCCGCAACAACGTAATCTTCCAAACCTTTAACCTGATGGACCCCATCCGGTTCCGTACCAAATTCGACGTGATTTTCTGCCGCAACGTGATGATCTACTTCGACCAGCCCACCAAGGACGCCCTGGTGCGCCGGTTCTTCGATGCCACCGTCCCCGGCGGCTACCTGATGATCAGTCACTCGGAAAATCTCAGCAAGGATACCCCCTACACAACGGTAGCTCCGTCTACCTTCCAAAAAAAATAAACCTCTTCCGCCCCGGTCTCCCCGGGGCAGGATGAGTTTCAGCCTCTGCTAAAGGAGCGAATGCCATGTGGCCATCCAATAAGAAAATCCGCGTCATGGTGGTGGACGACTCTATCCTCGCCCGCACCATGATTTCCAATGGGCTGAACACTTCCCCTCAAATCGAGGTGGTCGCCACCAGCTTTAACGCCAAGGATGCCCGGGCCAAGGTGGACCAGGTCAAACCCGACGTCATGACCCTGGACGTGGAGATGCCCGGGATGAATGGAATTGACTTTTTAAAGCAGCTGCTGCCCGTCGTCCCCCTGCCCGTCATCCTGGTGTCTTCTCTGGACCTGCGGGTGTTTGACGCTCTGTCTGCCGGCGCGGTAGACTTTGTCCACAAGCCGGAACCCGGGAAAAACGAGGCCTTCATCCGCGCCCTCACCAGCAAGGTGATCGCCGCCGCCGGCGCGAAGGTACGCCCCCGACCGGGCGCCCCCACCCTGTCCGCCGCAAAGACTGGACCAGCCCTGGGCAGCGTACGTATGCCCACCACAGGAAACAAGCCTGCCCTCCCCGCCCCCCCGCTGCTGGGCAACCGGCCCTCCCTGGACAATGTCATCATTGGACTGGGGGCCTCCACCGGCGGCACTGAGGCCACCCTGGAGGTAATGAAGCGGCTGCCCGCCGATATCCCGGGCATGCTCATCGTCCAGCACATGCCCGTGGGCTTTACCCAGATGTACGCTGAACGTCTCAACCGCCTGTGCCATATGGAGGTGCGGGAGGCAAAGAGCGGTGACGAGCTCCACCGGGGATTGGCCCTGTTGGCCCCGGCGGACCTGCAGATGCGCATTGTCCGCTCCGGTTCCCGCTACACCGTGGCTTGCCTGCCCGGTGAAAAGGTCAGCGGACACCGGCCTTCGGTGGACGCCCTGTTCTTCTCTATGGCTGAACAGGTGAAATGTAAGATGGCCGGTATCATTATGACCGGCATGGGCCGTGACGGCGCGGACGGCCTGCTGAAAATGCGTCAGGCCGGGGCCTACACCATCGGCCAGGACAAGGAGTCCTGTGTGGTGTACGGCATGCCCATGGTAGCCTACAATATTGGCGCCGTCCAAATTCAGGGCTCCTGCGAGGACATCGCCAGCATCCTGCTGCGGCAGCTGCAAAAGTGGTAGCGCCCAAAAAACCTTATTAAAAAAACAAGCGCCGGGAAATTTCCCGGCGCTTGTTTTTTACTGTTCTTTGACGGGGAAGACAATTCCGCCTACACTGACGTTGACGGCGGCCACTTCCAGCCCGCTCATGGACTCGATGGCGTTCTTTACCGCCTCCTGGACAGCCCGGCCCATCTCAGGGATAGTATGGCCGTAAGCCATGAGAACGGACATGGTGACCACCACCTTCTCCTCCTCCAGCTTGATATGAACGCCCTTCGCCGCGTTCTTTTTGCTCGGGTTGGTCAAACTGCTGACTCCCTCCACCTCCAGAGCAGCAGCGGCGGAAATGGCTGCCAGCACCTCCTCCGAGATGTGAATGTTGCCCAGCTCATCAGAGCGGGAGACGTAATCTTTGCTTTCGCCCATGTGTTACCACTCCTGTTCCCAGTTTTGTAACGGTCAGTATTATTTTACCACACTCTTTCCCGTTTGACAACCGCGACGGCGAAAAACTTTAGAGAGTCTCCCGTTTTACCCCCTCTTTGCCCGGTTGATGGCGGCCAGGATGGCCCGAAGGGGGGCCAGGTTGATGTTGTGACTGAGTCCCACGCCCCAGTACTGCTTGCCGGTGCGCCGGTCCTGGAGGAGAATATAGGCCACGCCCTGGGAGTCAGAGCCGTCGGTGATAGCGTGGGAGGAATAGTCCAGGAAGGTGAAGCGGTCAATCTTCTCCCCTTGAATGGCGTTGAAGAAGGCGTCAATGGGGCCGTTGCCCTCGCCGGACACCTCAAATACGGTGTCGGTGTGCCGCAGCGTGCCCTGGAAGGCCACGTGGGAGTGCCCTCCCTCGTCGATGGTCTCGTGGAAGGAGTGCTTAAGCAGCTGGTAGGGCTGCTTTACGTCCACATACTCCTGGTGGAACAGTTCGTTGATCCTCTCCGGCAAGATCTCCGTGCCCACCTTGTCGGTCTCCACCTGAACGATGTGGCCAAACTCCGGGTGCATGGACTTGGGCAGGTCAAATCCGAAGTCGTTCTCCATAATATAGGCCGCGCCCCCCTTGCCCGACTGGGAGTTGATACGGATGATGGGCTCGTACTCCCTGCCCACGTCGGCGGGGTCGATGGGCAGGTAGGGGATCTCCCAGTATTCGGTGCCCGAGGATTTCATATACTGTACGCCCTTGTTGATAGCGTCCTGGTGGCTGCCGGAGAAAGCGGTGAAGACCAGCTTGCCGGCGTAGGGCTGACGGTCGCCCACAGGCATTTTGGTACATCTCTCGAACATCTCCTTGATCTTGTTGATCTGGGAGAAGTCCAGCTCCGGGTCAACGCCCTGGGTGTACATGTTCATGGCCAGGGTGACCATGTCCACATTGCCGGTGCGTTCGCCGTTGCCGAAGAGGGTGGCCTCCACCCGGTCGGCCCCAGCCAGCAGGCCCATCTCGGTGGTGGCCACACCGCAGCCCCGGTCATTGTGGGGATGGAGGGAGATGATGGCGCAGTCCCGGCCGGGAATTTTTCGGCAGAAGTACTCCAGCATGTCGGCGAACTGGTTGGGCATGCAGTTCTCCACAGTGGTGGGCAGGTTGAGGATGACCTTATTGTCCGGGGTGGCGTGGAGGTGGTCCAGTACCGCCTGGCATATCTCCACGGCATAGTCCATCTCGGTGCCCATAAACGATTCCGGAGAGTATTCAAAGCGCAGATTCATACCGGATTCAATCATAGGCTGGCTCATCTCGTAGATCAGATCGGCGGCGTCGGTGGCAATCTTGGTGATGCCGTCACAATCCATGTGGAAGACTACCTTGCGCTGGAGAGTGGAGGTGGAGTTGTAGAAGTGGAGGATGACATTCTTGGCCCCCTGGATAGCCTCGAACGTCTTTTTGATGAGGTGCTCCCGGGCCTGGACCAGCACCTGGATGGTCACGTCGTCGGGGATGTGGCCCCCCTCGATGAGTTCCCGGCAGATCTCGTACTCCGTCTCGCTGGCGGAGGGGAAGCCGATTTCAATCTCCTTTACGCCGATATCAACAAGGGTATGGAAATACTCCAGCTTCTCAGCCAGGTTCATGGGGTCCACCAGGGCCTGGTTGCCATCCCGCAGGTCTACAGAGCACCAGACGGGGGCTTTGGTGATGACCCGGTCAGGCCAGGTGCGGCCCCGGATAGGCTGAGGCATAAAGGGAATGTACTTTTCAAATTTAGGTTTCATAGCGGCGTTCTCCTTAACAAAATGTGTGTTCTCTCCCGCTTTTCGTCGTATTGCCGTCCGCAGACCGGGAATATCAAACGGGAAACTGTTGGATACGTCAGGGGACAGCAAAAAGCCCCTGACTTTTTCAAGTCAGGGGCGTGTCAATCACACGCGGTACCACCCTGGTTCAGCTGACAGTCACCTGCCAGCCCTCGCAGCCTCCAACAAGGCTCCGGTCAATAACGAGACCAGCCGTCCCGCCCTACTGCAACCGTTCAAGCGGACTGCTCAGGGGCCAGTTATCCACAGCTGCTCCTCACACCGGCTCGCACCACCCGCCGGCTCTCTGCGTGGGAGGAAGCTGTCTTTTTCCCCTTCATCGCATTTGCTTGTTGGGTATTTTAACGGATGGCCAGCCTTTTGTCAAGCAGAAAATTTGTACAGCGGAATTTGAAAAAACTGTTGATTTTCTCTCAAAACTATGTTATGATACCAGTTGCGTTTACAAGAATACCCTCATGAGGAGAAAGAGGTGAAGATAAAATGAAGGAAGGCCTCCACCCCAACTATCAACAGACCACCATCCGGTGCGCCTGCGGCAATGTGATTGAGACCGGCTCCACCAAGAAGGACATCCGCGTAGAAGTTTGCTCCAAGTGTCATCCCTTCTACACCGGCAAGCAGAAGATGGTGGACACCGGTGGCCGTGTCAGCCGCTTCAACAAGAAGTTCGGTTTCGACAAGTAAGTCCCTGTATGCAAAAGCCGCACCGTGTATTCGGTGCGGTTTTTTGTGCATATACTAATTTATATTTTATGATTTGAGGAGGACACCCCCATGCGTAACATCGACCCCAAAGAGTTGGATAAAAACGTCTTTTCCGCCATCGGAGACCAGTGGATGCTCATCACCGCCGGGACCGCCGAAAAGTGCAACACTATGACCGCCTCCTGGGGCGGGCTGGGTGTGATCTGGGGGGCTCCGTCAGCCACCTGCTACATCCGCCCCCAGCGGTACACTAAGGAGTTCGTCGACCGGGAAGACTGCTTTACTCTGGCCTTCTTTGGTGAGGAAAGCCGACAGGCTTTACAGCTATGCGGTTCCAAAAGCGGCCGGGACATCGACAAGATAAAGGAGTGCGGCTTTACAGTAAAGGCCGCCGAGTGCGGCGCTCCCTACTTCGAACAGGCCGAGCTGGTGCTGGTGTGCCGCAAACGGTTTGCCCAGCCTATGGACCCAGACAATATCTCGGAGGAAATCAAAACAAAATGGTATCCCAAGGAGGATTATCACACCCTGTATATCGGAGAGATCGTGGAAGTTCTGGTGAAGGACTGATTTACAGGTGGGGCAGTGTGGTTCGATAGGACCGCAGCCTGTCCTCGTTCTCCCGCCGGATAATTCTGTCTAAGGCAGCCAGGAGAGCTTCCCGATCCTCTGGCAGCTGCCCCTGAAACTGGTAGGCGTTAGATGCCCCCAGGGCGGCGAAGGTGACGGGAATCTCCAGGCGGAAGATCAGAGCTCTCATCTCTTCGTATTTTTCCACTTCTCCAGCCTCCGCCCAATTCTCTGCCTTTATCTCTTGGTACAGCTGTGAATCGGGGTAAACTGTAAGCATAGAGGAACCAATCAGCCGGGGGTGAAGTCGGTTGAACACCTCCGCGCTGGCAATGGCGTTCCTCTCCCCCTGCCCCGCCCCAGCGACGCCGGTGAGATAGAAGAAGTTGTAGCCGATGCCCGCCCGGTCCAGGCGGCAGCACTGAGTCAAAATGTCCCCCGGAGTATAGCCCTTGTCCATAAAGGCCAGAGAGGGACCGTCCCCCGTCTCTACGCCGATGGTGAGGCCATCGTACCCGGCGTCCTGGAGTTGTTCCAGCTCTTCGTCGGTTTTCAGGCTGACGTCGGTAATGCGGGCAAAGCAGCCGATGGTGTGAACAGTAGGGAAATAGCGTTCAATCAGCCGGGCAATCTCCAGCAGCCGGTCTGTTTTCAGGACGAATGGGTTGGCTCCCGTCAGAAAGACCCGGTCGGGCCCTTCCCGGACGGGCAAGCCCTGGAGGGCGACGCTCAGCTTCCCGATTGGGGAGTGCAGGGCTGTCTGGACCTCCAGCAGGTCGGCCTCCACTTCTTCTGGCGGGGACACGCGGAAGGGAAAGGGCAGGTCATTGTAGAGGGTACAGAATTTGCAGCGGTGGTGGGTACAGCCCGCTGTTGCTTGGATAAGCAGGGATGCGGCCTCATAGGGCGGCCGCCAGATGGTTCCGGTAAAGTGCATAGCAGACGCTCCTTTCGTTGTTGTGGCCTACGGGGGCCCTCCGCAGGTCAGGTCCACTCTACAGCAAAAGGGGGCAATGCACAAGTACGGTCTTTTTTTGGAAAAAGTACGTTTTTTGATACCACAGGGGGGATGCCACATGGCAGATAACAAATTTACTTCTCCGGAAACCCTGGCCCGATGCGAGGCCATGGGCCGGCTCCAGTCGATGCTGGGGGGCAAGTGGAAAATCCTGATCCTGTGGTATGTGGCCTTCTATCAGGTCCAGCGGTTTGGCGAGCTGCGCCGCCGGCTGGATGGCATCACCCAGTCCACCTTGACCAAGCAGCTCCGGGAGCTGGAGGAGGACGGCTTTCTCCATCGGGAAGTCTACGGCGAGGTGCCGCCCCGGGTGGAGTACACCCTCACCCCCCTGGGAGAGAGCTTCGCCCCGCTGCTCCACACCATGCTGGAGTGGAGTCGGGAACACCTGGCCCGGGAGGACGGACATGGAGACCCGTGACCTGATTCTGGACAAAGCCCGCTTTGAGGACTGGGAGGACCTGTACCGCAATGTGTGGTCCCGGCCCGAGACCGCTCGGTATATGCTGTGGGCTGTCACGGACATCGAGGAGGAGGCCAGGGCCCGGATGGAGAGGACCATTTCCTGGCAGAGAGGCCACGACGTCTGGACAGTCTATGAGAAGTCCAGCGGTCAGGCCATCGGCTGGGCTGGGCTGGCGGAGCTGTCCCCCGGCATTTGGCAGGAAACCAGCATCGCCCTGGGGCCAGACTTTGTGGGCCGTGGTTTCGGCCGGCAGATATTGGGACTGTTGATGGAGCTGGCCCGGGAGCGAGGCGGAACCGAGTTCCGCTGTTCCGCCTGGTCGGAAAATACGGCTTCCAAAGCGCTGATTACTTCCTGCGGGTTTACATTGGCGGCAGCGGGGCCCTGTATTGACCGGCGGAACGGCAGGCCCTATGTGCTGGAAATTTATACACGGAAGCTGCCACAACAGGCGGGTAATACCCGCCTCTACACGCCGATTTCACCGCAATTCAAACAGAAACGAGGAATTTTAACCTGTATGCCAGATATTGAGAAAACACAATTTAACCGCGCCGTCCTGGTGGGGCTGAACGCCTTCAGTCTCAGCCGGGAGGAGAACGCGGACGAGGAGAGCATGGAGGAGCTGGCCGCCCTGCTGGAGACGGCGGGGGGCGAGACGGTGGGGGTGGTGACCCAGTCCAAGGACAGCCCCGACCCCCGCACCTTTATCGGTGAAGGCAAGGTGGCCGAGGTAAAGCAGCTGGTGGAGGCCACCGACGCCGATCTGGTCATCTTTGACAACCCCCTCTCCCCCTCCCAGCAGCGCAACCTGGCCGAGGAGCTGAAGGTAGGGGTTCTGGATCGGTCGGCGCTGATTCTGGACATCTTCGCCCAGCGGGCAAGGACCCGCGAGGGGCGTCTCCAGGTGGAGCTGGCCCAGTACAAGTATCTGCTGCCCCGTCTGCTGGGCATGTGGAAGCACCTGGAACGCCAGGAGGGCGCCATCGGCACCCGCGGCCCCGGCGAAACTCAGCTGGAGTCTGACCGCCGGGTACTGCGGCGAAAAATCGCCAAGTTGGAAGACGAGCTGAAGAACGTGCGCCGGGTCCGGGCCACTCAGCGGGAGAGGCGTATTAAAAACGAGGTTCCTGTGGTTGCCATTGTGGGCTACACCAATGCGGGGAAATCGACCCTTCTCAACTACCTCACCGGGGCGGACATCCCCGCCAACAATCGGCTGTTCGACACCCTGGACACCACCACCCGGACGCTGGAGATCTCCGACACCTGCACCGTTCTGCTGTCTGACACAGTGGGCTTTATCCGAAAGCTCCCCCACCACCTTGTGGAGGCCTTTAAGGCTACCCTGGAGGAGCTGGAGTACGCCGACCTTCTTCTCCATGTCATCGACGCCTCCAGCCCCCAGTGGCGAGAACAGGCCCAGGTGGTAGACCAGCTGATCCACGAGCTGGGCGCGGAACAGACCCCTCGCATCGAGGTATTTAACAAGTGCGACCTGTGGACCGGCGACATCCGCCCCCATGGAGAAGGAAAGGTGTCCATCTCCGCCAAGACCGGCGAGGGCATCCCCGACCTTCTCTCTGCCATTGGAACGGCGCTGGACAACGGCGCCCGGCGGGTAACCATCCATCTGCCCTACGACAAGGGCGGCCTGCTGGACAGGCTCTACCTGGAGGCCAAGGTGGATAACGTGGACTACGGCCAGACCATTGATGTGACAGCCATCTGCACTCCAAAGGTCATTGGTCAGCTGGGCCCCCTGGTGGAGGGCTGGAAGCCCCACAAGGAATTTTGGGAGGACTAAACATGGACTTTATTCTGAGAGAGTGGCGGCAGTCAGACGCCGCCGACGTGGTCCGGTACGCCAATAACGACAAGATCGCCCGCAACCTGCGGGACGTGTTTCCCCACCCCTATACCTTGGCCGACGCTGAGAATTTTATAAACAGCTGTCTGGAGGCGGACGAGACCTGTCAGCTATTCCGGGCCATCACGGTAGACGGCCATGCGGTGGGCAGCGTAGGCCTGCTTCTGGGAAGAGATGTATACCAAAAAAACGCTGAGCTGGGCTACTGGCTGGCGGAGGACTTTTGGGGCCGGGGCATCATGACGCAGACTGTCCGGCAGATCTGTCGGGAGGGCTTCTCCCGCTGGGACATCCAGCGCATCTACGCCGAGCCCTTCGCCTACAACATCGCCTCCCGCCGGGTACTGGAGAAAGCCGGCTTCACCCTGGAGGGCATCATGCGCCAGGGGGTGTTCAAACGGGGGCAGGTCTGCGACTCCTGCATGTACGCCCTGCTGCGGGAGAGTCTAGCTTAGAGACACACTCTCCGCAGCTTTTGGGAAAAAGCGTCTGAGACTCTTGCTTTTTGTCAGTAAAATCCATATAATATTCTCATCCATATGATGAAGGAGGTCTTTCTATGAACAAAACAATCACTGCCCAGAACGCTCCCGCCGCAGTCGGCCCCTACTGCCACGCCAAGCTGGCGGGCAGCACCCTGTACACCTCCGGTCAGCTGGGCCTGATCCCCGCCACCGGCGAGCTGCCCCAGGGCGTGGAGGCCCAGGCCACTCAGGCCCTTGACAACCTGAAGGCAGTTCTGGCCGCCGCCGGCATGGGCTGCGAGGATGTGGTGAAAACCACCGTATTCCTGGCGGATATGAACGACTTTGCCGCTATTAACGCCATCTACGCCAAGTACTTCCCCGGCGAGGCCCCCGCCCGCTCCTGCGTTCAGGTGGCGGCCCTGCCCAAGGGTGCCCTGTTTGAGATCGAGGCAGTGGCGGTTCGGTAAGCCCCGGTTCCTCCGGATCGGGAAACCTGCGGTAAAAAACAGCGGATCAAAGGGATCTTCTCCCCTTTGATCCGCTGTTTTTTGCCGTATCCGCCATGTACTTCGCGGCCACTCCTCAAAGCAGCCTGCTTTTGAAGAAATCCAGGCTGTTTTTCCAAAAAATCCTATCCGCCACAGTGGGAGTAAGTCCCCTCTCCAAAACATACTGGTACAGCCGGGCAAATTTTTCCGGACAGTCCAAGTCCTGGGGGATGTCGGCGCCGTCGGCGTCAGATCCCAGGGCCAGACATCTCTCCGCTCCCAACTCCAGGAAGTGTTCCACATGGCGCCACAGGTCTTCTAAAACGGCGGGGCGCTGGCCAGTGCGCAGAAAGTTTCGGCAGAAATTCAGCCCAATGAGACAGCCCCGGCGGGCCATTTCCCCAATTTGCTCGTCGGTGAGATTGCGGCGGTGTCCGCAGACGGACCGGGCGTTGGAGTGACTGGCCGCGAAGGGTTTTGTCGCCGTCTCCAGCAGATCGTCAAAGCCCCGGTCGTTCAGGTGGGATACGTCAAGGATGATCCCGGCCCTCTCCAGCTCCCGGACGGCCTCCCGGCCAAAATCGGACAGGCCGTGATCCGTCACATGCCCGGACCCCAGCTCGTTCTCCCCGTTCCAGGTGAGGGTAAGCATTCTCACCCCGTCCCGGGCCAGAGTCTCCACCCGGTCCAGCCGCCCAGCCAGGGCGGAGCCGTTCTCCACTGTGAGAACGGTCGCCGTCCTGCCCGCCGCCCAGGCGGCCTCAATTTCCCCGGCGGTGCGGCAGGGCAGGACTTTTTCCGAAAGCGCCTCCATCTGCCGGACAAAATTGCGCTGGTGGAGGTCATAGTAGGCCACAGCTTCCTCCTGAGACAGCCCGTCAGGGATAAAAATGGCGCAGAACTGGCACCAATTTACCCCCTTCGAAACGGCGGACAGGGAGAAGTGCCGTCCGGGCAGGTCCAGCGTGTTGGTGTTTTGGACGCGCTGCGCAAAAATGCGGACGGCTTTGTCTCTTTGCGCCGGATCCCGGAGGGAGGAGAGAAGAGGGGCGTCCTCCGGTGTCAGGGCGGTGAGGGTGTCGCAGTGCAGATCGATGAGAGCGTAGGGGTACATGGCGGTCTCCTTTCCGAATATAGGGCGCAACGGCCTCGGCGCGCCGTTTGATTGGATGTCTGCCGTCAAGGGCGGGCCGCCGGTGTGGTCGGCCCCTACAGAATATGCGCAGCGATCACGGTTTCTTCATCGTCAGTGAAATACGTTTCTTTTGTTCATCCACCTCCACCACCCACACGGTGACCACGTCCCCCACGCTGAGCAGTTCAGCGGGGTGGCAGACCCGGCGGGGCAGCTTGGAGATGTGGACCAGCCCGTCCTGGTGGACGCCGATGTCTACAAACACGCCAAAGTCAATCACATTGCGGACCGTCCCCTGAAGCTCCATGCCGGGCTTTAAGTCCTTGGCCTCCATCACGTCGGTGCGCAGGATGGGGGGCGGCAGCTCATCCCGGGGGTCCCGGCCCGGCTTGGACAGCTCCTTCACGATATCCGTCAGGGTGGGCGCGCCCGCCCCGCAGATCTCGGACAGGGCCTCGTAGCCGAGGGTCTCCGCCTTGGTTTTCAGCTGCGCGATGTTTCCGGCCTTCACATCTTCCAGCGTACAGCCGCAGGCGGCGAGGAGTTTTTCCGCCACGCCGTAACTCTCCGGATGGACGCCGGTGTTGTCCAGCACGGATTTACTCTCCGGCACCCGGATGAAGCCGGCGCACTGTTCAAAGGCCTTGGGCCCCAGCTTGGGCACCTTGAGCAGCTGCTTCCGGGCGGTGAAGACTCCGTTCTCCTCCCGGTATTTCACCAGATTCCTGGCGGTGGCGGCACTCAGGCCGCTCACCCGCTGCAGCAGCGACGGCGACGCGGTGTTGGCGTCCACCCCCACAGTGTTGACGCAGTCCTCCACCACCCCGTCCAGGGTCTCCCCCAGCCTGGCCTGGGGCATGTCGTGCTGGTACTGACCCACGCCGATGGCCTTGGGGTCGATCTTCACCAGTTCGGCCAGGGGGTCCTGGAGGCGCCGGGCGATGGACACGGCGGAGCGCAGGTTCACGTCGAACTGAGGGAACTCCTCGGCGGCCAGCTTGGAGGCGGAGTAGACGCTGGCTCCCGCCTCGCTGACGATCATGTAGGACACATTGCCCCCGACCTTCTTGATGAGCTCCACCGTCATCTGCTCGGTCTCCCGGCTGGCGGTGCCGTTGCCGATCGCGATGTTCTCCACCCCGTGTTTCCTGATCATGGCGGACAGCTTGGCGATGCACTCCTCCTTCTGCCGCTGGCCGTGGGTGGGGTAGACCACTGTGGTGTCCAGCACCTTTCCGGTGGGATCCACCACCGCCACCTTGCAGCCCATGCGGTAACCCGGGTCCAGGCCCATGGTTACCCTGCCCTTCACCGGGGGCTGCATAAGAAGGGGCTTCAAATTCAGGGCGAACATGTGGATGGCCCCCTCGTTGGCCTGGTCGGTGAGGGTACTCCGAATCTCCCTCTCCATAGAGGGCTGAATGAGGCGGTCGTAGGCGTCGTCCGCCGCCGAGCGGACAAAGTCCATGGCCGCCCGGCCGGGCACGGTCATCCGGCGCACGGCGACGTGGGCGGTTTCCGGGTCCAGCTCCACAGATACCTTAAGGACCGCCTCCCTCTCTCCCCGGTTGATGGCCAGCACCTGGTAGCCCTGGACCCGGCTTACCGGCTGCCTGAAGTCGTAGTACAGCCGGTAAACGGTGTCCTCTGGTTCCTTGTCGGCAGCCTTGGACACCAGCACAGCCCGGCGCAGATACAGCTCCCGCAGCTCCTTGCGGATGTCGGCGTCGTCGGAGATGATCTCGGCGACGATGTCGCTGGCCCCCTGAAGGGCTTCCTGGACCGTCTTCACCCCCTTTTCGGGGGCAATATAATCCAGTGCCGCCTTCTCCATATTGACTGCGGGCCCACGGGCGAAGGCCAGGGCGGCCAGGGGTTCCAGCCCTCTTTCCCGGGCGACGGTGGCCCGGGTGCGCCGCTTTTGCTTATAGGGGCGGTACAGGTCCTCCACCTCGGCCAGGGTAGCGGCGGAATCGATGGCGGCGGACAGCTCTTCGGTGAGTTTGCCCTGGTTCTCGATGGAGGTCTTCACCTCCCCCTTCCGGGCGTCCAGATTACGCAGATACTGCAGCCGGTCGGCCAGCTGACGCAGCAGCTGGTCGTCCATGGAGCCGTGCAGCTCCTTGCGGTAGCGGGCGATAAAGGGAATGGTGGCCCCCTCGTCAATCAGGGTGACCACGTTTTGTACATTCTCTTCCGTACGGCCCAGCTCTCGGGCCAAAGTTTGAATCATTGGGTCCATTGTTCTTCTCCTTGGAATAAAGTCAAGGGACAGTTTACCGCAAAATCTGAAAAAAGTCCAGTTGGCTTTTTGCCCAAGCTGTGATATAATCACTCCGCCTCAGGTGCCCGGGTAAAACATTCGGGAGAATAGGGAAGAAATACACGGTCCCGCCGCTGTGAGAGGGGAGCCGGGCTTATAAACGCCACTGGGAGACCGGGAAGGCAAAGCCGGGCCTTGATCCTCGAGTCAGAAGACCTGCCTGGGGAACACACACACTCATGTTGCGAGTGACAACAAGGAGGTCTATTTATGAAAGGAAACAAAAAAACACTGTATGCCATAGCCTCTCTGGCGGTGGCAGCCGCCCTGCTGCTGGGCATCTGGTACTTTACCAGGCCCCAGCCCCAGGAGGGGGCCAAGACGGTGGCGGTAGAGGTGGTCCACGGGGACGGGTCTCAAAAAGCCTTTGAGTTCCACACCGACGCGGAATACCTGGGCCAGGTGCTGATGGAGGAGGAGCTGATCCAGGGGGAACAGGGCGCCTACGGTCTGTTTATCACCGTCGTGGACGGAGAAACCGCACAGGATAGCCTGCGGCAGTGGTGGTGCATTACCAAGGAGGGGGAGAGAGTAGACACCGGAGCGGACGCCACCCCCATCGCGGACGGCGACCGCTTTGAGCTGACCCTGTCCACCTACTGACGGCAATGAACAGTCTGCGGACAACCAGCCGCCGCTTGGTGCTGTGCGCCCTGCTTGCCGCCGTTATGACGGTCCTCCAGCTGGCCCTGGCCCCCCTGCCCAATATCGAGCCGGTGTCCCTGCTGGTGCTGGTGTACGCCCTGGTCTTCGGCCGGGACGTGTTCTATATCGTCTTCACCTTTATCCTGCTGGAGGGACTGGTCTTCGGCTTCCATCTGTGGTGGATGAGCTACCTGTACATCTGGCCCCTGTGGGCGGCTGTCGTACTGCTGCTGAGACGGGGGGGTGAAAAGCCGCCCCTGGTGTGGGCGGCGGCCAGCGGCGCCTTCGGTCTCAGCTTCGGGGCCCTGTGCGCCCTGCCCTACCTGGCTGGAGGTCCCTGGGCCGCCTTCTCCTACTGGACAGCCGGCATCCCCTTTGACCTGCTTCACTGCGCAGGAAACTTTATCCTGTCTCTCACGCTGGAGAGTCCCCTGCGGCGCGCCCTTCTGGAGGCAAAAAACAAAATACGGTGATAAAAATACCAAAAATGGGGCGCGGCTGTGGGCTGCGTCCCATTTTTTGGAATGTTTTCTGGAAGAAGTTACGAGTGCAGGCAGAAAAATGAAAAATATTTTTAAAAAAATAACAAATACCTCTTGACAAATTTCTCAAATGGGTTTACAATAACACCATCAGCAGGGAGTTGATTTGATTGCGGTTCCCCAGCTGAGACAATATTCTGCAGGAAAAGAGGTGGGCACAGATGCAAGAGCGTTATGTCACCCAGGGGGCACTCTTACTTTGCGAGCGATGGAAGCATACTGTGCGCGTCTCTGCGGCCTGACGGGGCCGTGTTTCAGCCTTTATCTCCATCGTTTGCAAGGGCAGACGGTGGTATTTTTATACCCATTTTTCAGATATAACAGAAAGGAGTTGGCAACTATGACAATGCCAAAACGGGAAATAAACAGCATCTGGTCCAAGGTTCGGGAGGACCGGGACATTGATGACCTGATCTTTAACTATGAAGCCTATCATACCAGCGAAGACGACACTGGCAGCGACCGGTGAGGGACACCTGTACTCAGCGGGCGTGGATAAGACAGGATAAAACACTGCGGCAGAGCCGCGGTGTTTTTTTGCACAAGAAACCACAGAAAAAAGGTCAGAATATTCCAAAGGAGGGGCTTGCTTTCTTTGCGGGATTATACTAAAATATAGGGCAAGCGACTAAAACGTCCGCCCCAAGGGGCAAATTACCCCCGACAGACCCGCTACGCGGCCCCGGCAGGGGGCCCGCAAGCGCAGGGAAACGCTCCGGGGAGCAATATGGAGGTTAAACATTATGAGCAAGACAAGAAAAGTAGGCTTTACCGAAACCGTCCTGCGCGACGCCAACCAGTCCCTGATCGCCACCCGCCTGCCCTACAGCAAGTTTGAGCCCATCCTGGAGACCATCGACAAGGCCGGCTACTACTCCGCCGAGGTCTGGGGCGGGGCCACATTCGACGTCTGCCTGCGCTATTTGCAGGAGGATCCCTGGGACCGGCTGCGGAAGATCCGCAAGAAGATGCCCAATACCAAGCTGCAAATGCTGCTGCGGGGCCAGAACATCCTGGGCTACAAGCATTACCCCGACGACGTGGTGCGTAAATTCGTGGAGTACTCCATTAAGAACGGCATTGACATTATCCGTATTTTCGACGCCCTGAACGACGTGCGCAACCTTCAGGTGGCCATTGAGGAGACCGTCAAGCGGGGCGGCCACGCTTCCGGCACCATCTGCTTCACCACCAGCCCTGTCCACACCCTGGAGAAAAATGTCCAGATGGTGAAGGAGCTCAAGCAGATGGGCGTGAAGTCCATCTGCATCAAGGACATGGCCGGCATCATGGGCCCCAAGGAGTCCTACGACCTGGTGTCCGCCATCAAGGACGCCGTGCCCGAACTGCCCCTGGTCATCCACACCCACTGCACCACCGGCCTGGCCTTCATGACCTGCCTGAAGGGGGTGGAGGCGGGCGCCGACGTGCTTGACACCGCCATCTCCCCCATGTCCGGCGGCACCGCCCAGCCCGCCACCGAGACCCTGGCCTACGCCCTGCGCTCCCTGGGCTACCAGGTGGACCTGGACGACAAGGTGCTCATTAAGATGGCCGACTTCTTCAAGGGCGTCCGGGCCGACTTCATCAAGGACGGCACCCTGGACCCCATCTCCATGGCCACCGATACCCAGTGCCTCAACTATCAGATTCCCGGCGGCATGCTGTCCAACCTGATCTCCCAGCTGAAGATGATGAACGCCATCGACAAGCTGGACCAGGCTCTGGCCGAGACCCCCAAGGTCCGGGCCGACCTGGGCTATCCTCCCCTGGTCACCCCCACCAGCCAGATGGTGGGCTCTCAGGCCGTGCAGAACGTGCTGGCCGGCGAGCGCTACAAGGTGGTGGGTAAGGAGATCAAGGCCTACTGCCGCGGCGAGTACGGCCGCACCCCCGCCCCCATTGACCCCAAGATTCAGAAGAAGATTCTGGGCGACACCCCCGTGGTGAAGGGCCGCTTTGCCGACTCTCTGAAGCCCGAGTTCGAGAAGACCAAGAAGGAGCTGGGCGCCACCGCCAAGAGCGACGAGGACGTGCTGAGCTATATTGCCTTCCCCCAGGTGGCCATGGCCTTCTTTAAGGATCGGGAGGCCGGCTTCCCCAAGAAGGACGCCCCCAAGAAAGATACCGCTGCCCCCGCCGCCAAGAAGGAGTCCGACCTGCCCCCCATGCCCGCCTGGCAGGGCCACGTGTACTACGCCAACGTGCCCGCCTCTTTGTCCAACGGAGTGAACACCCGGCCCATCCAGCCCTTCGCCGCCAGCTATCAGCCCCCGCACCTGGTTCTGGCCCCCAAGGACACCACCCCCGGCACCTACACCATCACCATCGACGGCAAGCCCTACGCAGTGTCCGTAGCTGCCGCTGACGGCCCCGCGCCTGCCGCGGCTCCTGTGGCTGCCGCGCCCGCTCCCTCTCCGGCGCCTGCCCCCGTTGCCGCTCCCGCCCCTGCGGCTGTTCCCGCCCCCGCCGCCCCTGCCGCCGGCGAGACCCCCGTGCCCAGCCCCATGCCCGGCAATGTGTTCAAGGTGGAGTGCAAGCCCGGCCAGGCCGTAAAGGCCGGCGACGTGCTGGTGGTCCTGGAGGCCATGAAGATGGAGATTGAGGTCACCGCTCCCGTGGACGGCACCGTCAAGTCCGTGGTCGTCGCAGTCGGCACTGCTGTCAACACCGACGACCTGCTGGTCACTCTGAGCTAATTCTTCCCCAGTCATTTCAGCCCCCGGCCTTGTGGCCGGGGGCTTTTTATCCCGCCTCCGGCGGAGAAAACCAGGTCCACTCTCTGCGCCGGAGGCACTCCCCAAAAATCGGCGTTCTTGACATTTTCACCGGCGGAGTATATGATAGAGGGCAACATTGAGAATCGCTTGTTTTTCAAGCGAAAAACCACCAAAGCAGGAGGCAGAGATGGACGTATCGCTGGTGATTCCCGCCTACAATGAGGGGGCGATCATTCCGGACACCATCCGGACCGCCTCCGCCGGGCTGGCCGGACTGGCGGAGGAATATGAGGTGCTCATCGTGGACGACGGAAGCTCCGACAGCACAGCGCAGCTGGTACGCAGCTGCGGCGATCCCCATGTCCGGCTGGAGAGCTACACCCCTAACCGCGGAAAGGGCTGCGCCGTTCGCACCGGAATGCTGGCCGCCCGGGGCGAGCTTGTCCTGTGTACCGACGCCGATCTGGCCTACGGTGTGGATGTCTTCGCCCCCCTTCTGGAACGGCTGCGGACCGGACAGGCCGACCTGGTCATCGGCTCCCGCCGTCTGGGCGGCACGGGCTATCAAAACTATCCCCCTTTGCGGATTGCCGCCTCCAAATGCTTTGGGCTTCTCTCCCGCACCATTTCCGGTCTGCCCTACGACACCCAGTGCGGCATCAAGGGTTACCGCCGGCAGGCGGCTCAGACCATTTTTTCCCGGTGCGCCACCGACGGCTTCTCCTTTGACTTTGAGGTTCTCATGCGGGCGGACAGGCTGGGGCTGCGGGTGGAACAGCTCCCGGTATCCGTCATTAATTTCCGGGCCTCCAAGGTGAATCTTGTCAAAGACAGCCTTCGAATGTTTGGGGACGTGTTCCGTATCCGCCGAGCCGTCCGGGGAGAGACGGCATGACGCGCCGCCCCGACAGCCGGGCCGGGATGGCCTGTTTTTTCCTCCTTTTTGGCCTGATTTTTGTCCGCTTCTGCTGCTATGGTCTGACATACTTCCCCCAGCTGGACGACTACATCCAGCTGCACAACTACACCGCCTACCACCCGGACGTGTGGGACTTCATCCGGCGATTGGGCCTGCTGGCCGCCCGACCCGCCGCCGGACTGCTGGACATTTTCTTCTGGGGCCGGCTGTGGCCGGCGCTGATCGTCGGCTGCGCCCTGATCGCCGGGCTGTATGCCGCCTCGGCGGTGCTGTTTCGCCGGGTGTGGAGCAAGTACTTCCCCGTGGGCTGGCCCTTTCTGGTGCTGTACGCCCTTCTGCCCCTGGGGATGGAGGGCACCTACTGGCTGTCCGCCGCCAACCGGGTGGTGCCCAGCCTGTTTTTCGTCTCACTGTCCATGGTGCTGTTTCAGCAGTGGTGCGAGAGAGGTCAAAAGCGGTTTTTGGCCGCATACTTCCTTGTTCAGCTGCTCTCTATGTCCTTCTATGAACAGGGACTGGTCCTCGCGGTCACCGGAGTGCTGCTCATCGCCCTCCTGGAACTGCGGGAGAACCGTCGCCGCCCTCTCTGGGCCCTGCTCACCTTCGTCAGTGCGGGCGTCTACTTCGCCTTTACCTCCGCCTTCGCGGACAGCGCCCTTTATGCCGACCGGACGTCGGTGGTTCTCCCCTGGCAGGATGGCTGGTGGGGCTGGGTCTTCCTCCCGGTGCTGAGGCAGATCCGGGACGCCTTTGTGAAGGGCGGCATCCGCACCGCCATCAAGGGCTTTTGCAGGGGGGCGGGCCTGATTGCCGCCGAAGGGCACTGGCTTTGGCTGGTTCTGGTACTGGCACTGTGCGCGGGGCTGTTCCTGCTGGCCCGGGAGGAGAGGTTCGACCGCTCCCGGGGCCGGGAGGTCCTTCCGGCCCTGATTGCGGGCTTTTTGATGTCTCTGGCCCCGGTGACCATTTTCTTTGTTCTGGCCAATCCCTGGTTCTCCCTGCGAGGGACGGTGGCCTCCTTCTGCGGCCTGGCCCTGATGGGAGACGCCGTGATCGGCTGGCTGCTGAGTCGGCTGAAGGACGGAGAAACCGTCGCCGCCGGACTGTGTGGGGCGCTGGCGCTGGTGTTCTGCGTGGCGGCTGTGAGCGAGCTTCACGATTACAGGGCCGCCTGGGAGGCCGACCAGGCGGTGATGGCCGCCATTCTGGAGGGGACGAACAGCGGCGCGTCCCTGCCCTCGGAGGGAGAAATTCTCATTCTTGGTGTAGAACCCTGTTATCTGGAGGAGCAGAATTTTTACTTCCATGAGCACATTCACGGCGTCACAGAGAGCCGGTGGGCCCTCACCGGCGGCTTGCAGTGCGTCAGCGGACGGGGGGACTTCCCCTATGTGACTCCCCTGCCCGCCGCCGTGAACGCCCAAACCTTTAGAGGGATGGACTGCGCTTCCCTCTGGCTTTACGAACCGGACCGCCAAACTGTCCGGGCCGTCACCGCCCGGCCGGCGGCGGACGGAAGCTACGACCTTCTGGCCGGCGACGGCTCCATGGCGGGCCGGGTGACGGCCCAGGGACTTGTCAGGAGAGAAACATGAAAGAAACGCTTATCCATTTTCTCCAAATCTTTGACCTGAAAAAGTTTGTTAAATTTGGCCTCATAGGCATACTCAACACCCTAGTGGACTTCTGCGTGTTCTACGTAATGGACCGCTGGGTGATCCGGGAGGGACCAACGCTGGCCTTGCTAGGGATGGCCATTGTAACTGGGCCTTACATCTCCAACGCCATCGCCTATGTGGTGGCCAATGTCCACTCCTTCGTGTGGAACAAGCTGTGGACCTTTGAGAAGCGGGACCGGGTGACAAAGGGAGAGGCCCTGCGGTATCTGGCTACCAGCGCAGGGTATGTGCTGATCTCCACAGTGAGCCTGGCAATTTGCATCCGCATTCTGTCTCTGCCCGTGATCGCCCCGCTGGTGCCCCAGGGCTGGACCAACCTGCTGGCCAAGCTGCCCACCGCCTGCGTCACCATCTTCTACAACTACCTGATGAATAAGTTTTGGGTGTTCAAAGCCTGAAAAAGTTCCGGCCCGGAGGGTATCCCTCCGGACCGGTTTTTTGTCAGTTGAACATATCCACCATTTGAATCATATAGACAGTATCGTCCGCAAAGAAGAAGTACAGGCATGGTCCCAAGCCGTTCTCGTTGGCACAGTACCAGAGATAATCGTCCGGATAGGCCCAGGTCCAATTTTTCTCGTCGGAGAGCAGGCCGGGGTAGGCGGCCAGCACCTCTTCCCGGGTGGCCCCCACCCGGATGCCCCGGGGGGTGACCATGTCGGCGCGGCCCGTCTCCAGACGCTGGAGACTCCAGCGATTCTCTGCGGCGATATAGTATCGCAGAGCGGAGACCCCGCCATTGTCGCCGCCGCCACCTATGGACCAGTTCTCCCAGTAGTCCCCAGGCTGATAGATGGGTTCGCCCTCCTCAAAAACCGATACCTCCGGTTCAAAATCCAGGAACATGGGCTCCACCCAGTTGCCGGGGCCGATTGGGGTAGAGAAGCCGTCCCGGAACAGGCAGACCTCCAGGTCTGTCAGGCCCCAGACTGCCTGGCGGATGGCGTCCCCTGGGTCCATCCCTTCCCGGTAGTAGTCAAAGCGGACCAGGAACTCTGCGGGGCTGCCGTCTGCGTACATGCGGGACACCAGGTAAGCGGGCGACCATGCCGACCACTCCAGCGCACCTGAGCTTTGCGCATAAACGCCGCTGTAGTTGATTTGATAAAGGCCCAGAAGCTCTCCATCCAGAGTATCCGTTCCCAACAGAATAGCGGAGTCCAGACGGTAATCCCCATCCTGAGGCGTGTCCGGGGCGTCCGCCGCCAGGTAGATGGTGGCGTTGTACATCGCCCGCAGGTATTCCAGCACCATCTCATTAAGCCGCGCATCAGGGTCCTGGTCCGCCGGAGTACTCTGCCCGGTATTGGAGGAGGAGACAGCGGAGCCGTTTGGGGAGGAGATATCCGGGGGCGTCTCTTCCTTCATCTGGCAGGACACAATATTGCCGCAGAAAATGCACACGGAGAACATTAGGATCAAAAAGGGAATCGGCGGCCGCTTTTTGGGCCCTGAGAAAAGATTGCGGATACGGATTTCCGTCTCCTTCGCCGACCCGGACAGCTGGGTGGAAAAGGGAGTGCGGGGCATGTGTCGATTCATAAGTACCTCCATAAGCGGCGGAAAACCGTCAGCGGTTTTCGGTCTTGTCAAGTTCGGGCAGGTTCATATCCTCCAAAGTCAGCTCCTGGGTGTAGGGGTTGAGCAGGCGGTTGACCAGCTCCAGGACCGGCTCCGGGTCGGGCGCTTCGCCCAGAGAGCGGTTCTCGGATACAACAGTCTCCCCAAGGGGCAGGGTGGCCGTCTCCAGGCCGGCGGACAGGTCCAGATTCACAGCCCGGCGGGCAAAGTAGAGCATGTCCGCCATAGACAGGTCGGTGTCCACATTTTGGCTGAAAATATCCACAAAGGCGTCGATTTTGGTGACGCTGTCCCAGGACAGCATTTTTTTGACCAGCGCCTCCACCAGCTGCTGCTGGGTCTGAACCCGGCTGAGATCGCCGTAGGAGACGCCGCCGCTGTTCTTGCGGAAGCGGGTCACCTCCATGGCCGCCTGTCCGCTCAGATGGGCCGGGCCCTGCTGAAAGTGAATGGACAGGTTCTGGGCGGGGTCGTCGTAGTCCATGTCACAGGGAATGTAGAAGTCGATCCCGCCCAGCTCGTCCACCAGGGCGGCAAAACCGCCGGTGTCCACGTCGATGGAGTAGTCGATGGGAATGCCCAGGGTGTGGGAGAGGCACTGCTCCAGGCCGCTTTCCACCCGGTTTAGGCGGACGGCCTGGCCGTCCAGGCTGACCAGGGTGTCCCGGGGTATGGAGACCAGACCGGCGGTCTGGCGCTGGGTATCGTAGCACAGCACCATAAAGGCGTCGGCGGGAGCGCCCTCGCCGGTGCCGGCAGTGAGGAGGAAGGTGTACGCCCCGTCCCGCCTCTCCAGGCGGGGAACGGCGCTGCCTTTTACGGCGGGGGCGGTTTCCTCCTGCCGGGAACCGTCCGGGGCGGAGAGGTCCGCCGGAGGGGCCATCTGGCAGGACACAATGTTGCCGCAGAAAATGCACAGAGAGAACACCAGGAGCAAAAAGGGCAGCGGCGGCCTCCTCTTGGGCCCGGACATAATATTTTGAATGCGCAGCTCGGTTTCCCGGGCGGAGCGGGACAGAGAGGTGGAAAGGGGGGTGGGGGGCATGTTGTTGTTCATAACGGTTTCCTTTCTATTCGTAAAGAATGTCGCCCAGCCACACAGCCGGGCCCAATTTATACCCGCCGTCCTCATAGATGATGGGGAAATGGGCGCTGGCCAGGTACTCCAGGGTCATGCAGGAGAAGTCCAGGCCCAGGTCACAGACAAGCCGGCCGTCTTGTTTCAGGAAACGTACCTGATTGCCTGCCTCCACCGTCCCCTTGAAGGGCTCCGCCAGCTGGGTCAGGTCCACCGTCCACTCCTGCTCTCCGCTGACAAGGCGGGCGGTGGTCCCGTCAGGGCTGGCGGTAATTTCCAGGGGGACCTCCGAGAGGTCCGGGACGGCGCAGGTCATGGTGTCCAGGTCGAAAATGTACAGGGACTGCGCATAGACCCCGGTGCCCCAGCCGTCGGTCAGGACCAGGGCCGCCTCCGGCTGGCCGTCGCCGTCCAGGTCGTCTGCCAGCAGCGTGGGATTGCTGGCAAAGTGGGCGTTTCCGTCCCAGCACAGGTGGAAGTACTCGGCCCGGTCCCCGTGCCTCAGGACGATACCCCGCCGCTGGTCCAGGTCTCCTCCCCACAGGATAGGGCTGACCAGAGTCTCCACGTCAGGCACGCTGTCCGGGTCCACCACAAAGTAGACGGTGACATCCGTTCCCTCGTCATAGGCCACCGGCAGGAGGGTATCCCGCCAGTAGTCCCGGCGCGGGGCGCTGTATACCTCCACCGCCTCCCGGGGCAGCTCGTCCGCCGGGAGATTTTCCAGCAGGGCCATCTCCTGCTCCGTTGGAAAGTAATCCTCATAGAACCAGTCCCCGGTCTGCCCGACATATTTCATCAGCCCGGCGTCCAGTTCCACCGGGGTCCACCCCTCGGGCGGCCCCTCCGGAGCGGAGGCGTCCGGGGGCGCGGAGACAGACGCGGAGGAATCGCCGCTGTCAGGTACCTCCGCCTCCGCCATCTGGCAGGACACAATGTTGCCGCAGAAAATGCAGATAGAGAACATCAGAAGCAAAAAGGGCAGCGGCGGGCGCCTCTTGGGCCCGGACATGATATTGCGGATGCGGATTTCCGTCTCTCGGGCCGACCCGGAAAGGGGAGTGGAAAAGGGCGTGCGGGGCATTTTTTCGTTCATAGCGGTTTCCTTTCTATCTGTCGGAGAAAAATCCGTAACCAGTCTCCAGATTGTGCAGTCCGTAGCGGCCCAGGGTGTCAGAGGAGTCCTGGAAGATATGGCGGTCAGGCCACCAGGTCCAGAACTCGTACGCGCCGTACAGCTCGGTGCCCGGCTCATGTCCGGTAGCTCCCGGGCAGTAGAGGATGAATCCCGCGCCGGGCTCCAGGGCCTTGCCGTCTGTGCCGTTGAAGCCGTAGGGCTCGCTGGAAATATAGTGGTAGGGCTTCTCGTCCCACTCCGCGCCTACGGGGTATTTGGTGTCCAGCGCCAGTTCCTTCAGGACCAAATACCAGGAGTTGTCGCTGAGTTGGACCATGTCCCCAAACCGCCCGTGGAACTGGCAGACATATTGAATTTCCATGTCGGCGTCGCAGTAATCTCCTTGGAAGGTTCCGTCGCCGTGGAGGGTGAGGACAGTCTGCCAGGCCCCCGCGCCGCTGGCAAAGGTCATCTCCATAGGCTGGTCGAACAGCAGCTTCACGTCGTCCTCCGGAGCGGGCGGCGTCCAGTCCGGGGGCATAGCCGCCTGGAAGTCCCGCAGATTTTCCACCAGGGATTTTTCCGGGTCCCGGGTGAAAATTCCCGGGTAGTTGTCCAGCCAGGGCAGGCCCTCGGGCTGACATTCCTCCGCCGTCAGCTCCCCGGCCCTGTTATCCAGGCGGATGCTGTGGGAGAGCAGCTCGTTCAGCTCCTCCATAAAGACAGCGATTTTCTCCGGATCGAAGTCCTTGTGAAAGGGGGCGTTGAAGTTGGTGTCGAACCGGACGCTGTTCCACACCGGGTTTTCCTCAAACTCGCCGCTGAAATCGGCGACGCGATAGGAGTAGTCAAAGTCGCCCTGATGCTCAAACAGGGTATAGTACAGAAGGTAGTCCTTCCCGTCCTGGGTGTACAGGCAGACGCCGGGACTTTTCCAGAGAATCCTCTCCCCGTTTTCCCAAAATTCCACGTCCCAATCAGCCCCGTAGCTGTGGTCGTGTTTGACCAGGCGGAGCTCCTCTGGAACGCCGTTGCGGTTCAGGTCTGGCTTCAGGTCCTGGACGGACAGCGGTTCGGGTCCCTTCGTCTCCGGCCGAGAGACGGCTTCCGACGGCACGGAAACCTCGGGCGGCTCCTGTTCCGTCTCCTTCATCTGACAGGACACGATATTGCCGCACAGCAGGATCATCAGGGCGGTAAATACCATCAGAGGGACCGGCGGCCGCCTCTTTGGGCCGGAGAAGATATTGCGGATGCGTATTTCCGTCTCCTTCGCCGACCCGGACAGACCGGTGGAAAAGGGGGTACGGGGCATGTTCTCTTTCATCATCAGGCTCCTCTCAGGATTCCGCTTCCTTCAGCACCAGGCGGCTGACGGCGTCGTGTTCAAAGAAGAAGATCAGGTCGGCTCCCCGGCCCTGATACCAAAGGACGTCCCCCTCCATGCCTGGGTAGGGGCCCTCTTTGATCTCCGGGTAGGCGGCGAGAACCCTGGCCCGGCTGTCCCCCATCTTAACGCCCCGGGTGGTGGGCAGGCGGCGGGTGGTGTCCAGCCAGGTGCAGAACCGGCCGTTCCAGCCGCCACGGCGGTAGCGGGCCTCGTAGCGGTCTCCGTACTCCGTCCAGGTGTCGCTGTTCTCCATCGTACCCTGGGCGGTGAACACCCCATCGTAGTTTCCCGGGCCGTAGGCGGTGGGAAAGTCGGGGTATTGCAGGTCCCACAGAGCCACGTCGTAGTCCACCAGGCCGTGGGCGGCGGCCCGGGTCTGTTTTTCGATGTCTGTTACCTCCGTTTCCGGGAGCATATAGACACACATTTCAAATTGCCGGAAGGAGGACAGCTTGAAGAAAGCCAGCTGCGTGGGCTGTTTTACTCCGTCTTTGGAACCCTCCAGGGCATAGGCTCCCATCCAGTGGGGCTCCTCCACGCAGAAGAAGCGGGGCTCCATGGCGGTGACGGTGTCTCCCGGGTCGTTTTCATCCAGCCAGGTCCGGGCCAGGTCCAACGCCTGCCGGGGGGCGGGGACTTTGGTAAAGATATTAGCCAGCTTGGGCCGGGCGGTGAGGTAGCCCGCGTCATACAGGGCCTCCACGGCATACCAGTTGTAGGGGGACAGCCCGGCCAGCAGACCCTGCTCCGGGGCGCCCTCCAGAGGGTGGTCGTAGAAGGTAGTGAGGAAGGTCATCTCCTCCCCGTCCCGGAGGAAGAGCAGATGGGTATAACCCGTGTAGTAGGAGCTTTCGCCAGGGTCACCAAACTCCACGTCCCAGGCGGAGAGGGTCAGGTTTTCCCTGTTCTTCCACGCATTGCACAGGGAGAGATGAGAGAAGTCGTTCCACTCCCCCCTCTCCTCCAGCCTTTGGATGGGCGTTCCGGCGGTAGGCATAGGGCTGGACCAATCCCCGGAGAGAGTGGCGTTCAGGACATACTCCCGGGCCGCGTCCCGCACGGCGGCGGGGACAGGGTCCACGTTCCGGGCGGTGGTGAGGGGGACCGTCCCCTGATACTCCCACTGGGGTACGGCCTGCCACTCAGGGCTCATGTTGTCCCAGCCCGGCGTGCGGCGGTAGACCTCCACCGCCCCGGGGATGGGCAGGTATTTGCAGTCCAGTTCGTCCCACTCCGATAGCTTTTGGGGCATGGCCGGGGCGGACATGGGGCTGGGGGGAAGGTTGTCCACCACCTCCAGGGTCCTGCCGTCAAAGCGGAAGTGCATGGGGGCCCCGCTACTCTCCCAACCTTGGTAAGTGGTGGAATTGGTGCAGACCAGGTGCATCCCGTCCGCCTCCTCCCAGGTGGAGTACAGCCCGGCGTCGCCGGCGATGTTGTAGTAGTCCACCGGCTCACATTCCTGGTCGAAGGTGCCCACAAGCAGGTTGTAGAACCCCCCGGCGTGGGCCCCGGGGGTCCACATGAGCAGGAGCAGGTTCAGGTCCTCCCCCGTGGCGTCGAGGATGATCTCGCTGTAGCCGGGACCGTCGGGCTCGGGGGAGTAGTCGTCCCGCTGCTCCAGCAGCTTGGGGACCGCCTCCTCCCAGTAGAGAGTCCACCGGGCTCTCTCGTCGGCGGGCTCCGCGGCGGAGGCATCCGGAGCGGAGATGTCGGGCACGTCCGCCTCCGCCATCTGGCAGGATACAATATTGCCGCAGAACAGGATCAGCAGGACGGTAAGCACCATAACCGGAACCGGCGGCCGCTTTTTGGGCCCGGAGAAGATGTTGCGAATGCGCAGTTCCGTCTCCCGGGCCGAACCAGACAGCCCGGTGGAGAAGGGGGTGCGTGGCATCTTGTTACTCATCGGATACTCTCCTTTCTTTGTCCTGCAATCTGGCCACAGCGGCCAGGATGGTCTGGCCGTAGGCGGAGTAATCCTGGGGAGACAACAGGCGCAAGGCGTCTTCATCGCAGGCCAGCTCGGTGTCCCTCTCCACCAGGCGGACCATAAGCCACATCAGGGGGTTGAACCAGTACAGGGCGTTAACCCACATGGCCCAGGTTTTGAGCCAGATATCTCCCCGGCGGTAGTGGGTAAGCTCATGGAGAAGGGAGAACCCCAGTTCCTCGCCGGTAATCTTCCCCTGGGGCAGAAGAATGGCAGGACGGAGGGTTCCGGCCAGTATGGGCACCTTCAGCCCCTGGCACATCAGCAGCCGGGGCCGCCGGTGAAGCCCCAGCTGGTCGCCCAAGTGGTTGAAGGCGTCCACTGCGTCCCAATTGTCCACTGGAGAGGACCAGCGGTGCAGCCAGCGAAGAAACCGCAGATGGGCCGCCCCGTTCCAAACCAGCATCACTGCCGCCCCGGTCAGCCAAACTGCGATCAGAATGAGGGAGAGGTCAGCACTCCTCCATTTTCCAGGGGCGGGAGATATTGGGGGCGGGGCGGCGGAGTCCTCCCCGGAGGGGCCGGGCTGGGCCTGTCCATGCTGCGGGGCGTCGGGGAGAACGGGGGTACTCTCGCTGCCGGGAGAGTTGGGTGCGGTGGGCTGCTGGACAACGGCCGGCGGATTGGGGACGTCCACCTGGATCGGGGCCCGGGCCTCCCCCTGGAAAGCCAGGGGCAGGGGGACGGCCAGCCGCAGGCAGAGCAGCAGCCAGCCCCAGCACCGCCATTTGGCGCCGTATCGGGCCCTGGTGGACCGACCCGCCCAGGCCAGCAAAAAAACGGCGGCGGAGCCGCCTAGAGTGAGAGTCCCCAGGATGAGCAGAATTTGGTCCATCACCGCTGCCCTCCGTTCAGCTGATTCAAAAGGGCCTGGAGCTCCTCCAGTTCCCCCCTGCTCATCCCCTCCCGGGCCAGGGCGGCCACAAAGTTCCGTGGGGAGCCGTACAGCCGGTCCAGCACCGCCCGGCTGTCAAAGGACTGGTAGTCCTCCCGGTCCACCAGAGGGGTGTATAGATTACTCTTGCCCTCCCGGCGCACGGCTACAAAGCCCTTATCCGCCAGGCGGGAGAGGTAGGTGTTGATGGTGTTGGCGGCCCAGCCGAAGGGGGCAAGTCTGTCCTCCAAAAGGGCGCGGGGGGTATCGGGCCCGGTGGCCCACAGGGCCTTCATAACCTCCAGCTCGGTATCGGGCAGTCGTTTCATACAATCACATCCACTTCAAATGTAGTTAAATATTATACTACGCTTGAAGTAGATGAGCGTCAAGTTACAGTATGGTTACAAAAGCAACAACTTTTGACCGCATCTTAAAAAAACCTTCACGGATTTTTCATAGACTTTTCTTCCAGGCCATGGTAGAATATCATGTAGTATAAGGAAAAGTGTATCCACCTCTGTTTGAGCGACTGTCTGCTGGGGAATCATCACTTCGGGGGCAAAACAGCGGCGGAGACGGACGCGCCTTGGGGCGCACAATGGAGGTAGGTTTGAAAAAAGAGATTCTAGGCGTCAATTTTGATGACCTCACCCGGGAGGAGGCCGCCCAGGCGGGCGCCGCCCTTCTGGAGGAAGACAGGTTCCACTATGTGGTCACCCCCAATCCGGAATTTATCCTGGCCGCGGAGAAAGACCGGGAGTTTCTTCAGGTTCTCAACGGGGCTGATCTGGTGCTGGCCGACGGCATCGGGGTAGTCTATTCCGCCAAAATTCAGGGCACCCCTCTGAAAGGCCGAGTGCCCGGCATCGAGTTCGCTACGGACATGCTCCGCGTTTTAGACGGGATGGGCGGGCGGCTCTATCTGCTGGGGTCCAAACCCGGCGTGGCCGAGGAGGCCGGCCGGCGCATCACCGAGCAGCACCCCAATATCGTGCTGTGCGGCACCCAGGACGGTTACTTCAAGGATGAGGAGGCGTCCCTGCTTAAGGTGGCCGCCGCCCGGCCCGACCTTCTCTTTGTCTGCCTGGGCGCCCCCAAGCAGGAGAAGTGGATGGCCCGATGGGGCAGGCATACCGGCGCACGGCTGGCCATCGGCCTGGGCGGGGCGCTGGACGTCTTCGCCGGCAAGGTGGAGAGGGCTCCCGAGTCCTGGCAGAAGCTAGGTCTGGAGTGGGCCTACCGCCTGAAAAAGGAGCCCCAGCGGGCCGGCCGCATGGCCAGGCTCCCCCTGGTTCTAGTTAAGGCGGCGGGGAAGCGGTTTAAGAAGTAGGGGGCAGTGCCTTCGCCGCCCCGAGTTCCTGATCAGCGGGCCGCCGAAGACGGCGGCCCCTACAAAAGGAGGACAAAAACATGGTATATATCCTGTTGGCCCCCGGCTTTGAGGAGGCGGAGGCCCTGGTGCCCGCCGACCTTCTCCGCCGGGCAAACATTGAAACAGCCCTGGTATCCCTCAGCGGGGAGACCGTCACCGGCAGCCACGGCATTGCCGTGACCGCCGACATGACTCTGAAGGGGGTCGACCTCTCCCAAGCGGACATGGTGGTGCTGCCCGGCGGCGGCACTGGGGTGCAGAACCTGGGCGCCGACCCCGCCGTGGAAAAGCTGGTCCGGGAGGCCGCCCGGCGGAATATTCGCCTGGCCGCCATCTGCGCCGCTCCCACCCTGCTGGGCCGCTGGGGCCTTCTGGAAGGGAAGCAGGCGGTATGCTACCCCGGCATGGAGGAGAGCCTTACCGGCTCTCAGGTCCAAATGGCCCGGGGCGTGGTGGCAGACGGAACCGTCATCACCGGACGGGCCGCCGGCTCCGCCTTCGACTTCGGCCTGGCCCTGGTAACCGCCCTGGCCGGCCGGGACGAGGCCGACCGGGTGGGCGGCGGCATCTATTACTGACAGCCTGTCTCCTCTCAGGGACGGGAAACGGGCGGGAGATCTCTCCCCCGCCCCTTCCGCTGTGTAGGGCTGTGCCTCAGCAGCCGCAGTCGTTGTTGCAGCCGCAGTCATTGTTACAGCCACAGCCGTTGTTGCAGCCGCAGCCACAGTTGTTGCAGCCGCATCCATTGTTATTGCCGCCCCAGCCGAACAGAATGATGATCAAAATGATGATCCACAGCGCGCTGTTGCCGCCCCAACCGTTGTTCCCACAGAACATGATACTTCACCTCTCTTAAAATCGCGCCGGGACAATGTCCCTGCGTTCTGTACCATTCTATGGTCCTCTCTTGTCCCTGGTGACAGGAGTCAGGAAAAATTTGTTAGGAGCTGACCCTATGCCTCAGGATAGTTATTACGAGAACCGGGAGCGGCGAACCGAGAGGGACCCCTATTCTTCCCCCCGGCAGGAACACGACGCCCCCCGCCCCCGCAGAAAAAAGAAACACCGTTCCGCCGGCCGCACCGCCGCTCTGGTGCTGCTGTATGTGGCGGCAGTAATTGGCGTTTCCATCCTTCTGGCCTGTATCGGCTGGACCGCCGCGGGCGACGTGCTGGCCCTGAACAAGCCGGAAAAGTCCATAACCTTTACCATCAGCCCCGACGAGGACTTTGACAGCGTGGTGGAGAGGCTGCACAAGGAGGGAATGATCGAATATCAGTTCCTTTTTAAACTCTTCGCCTCCTTCACCCATAAAAAAGACGAGATCATCGCCGGCAGCTACACGCTGAATACCGACATGGATTACCGGGCCCTGCTGGCCGGCATGAGCGCCAACTCCGCCAACCGCTCGGAGGTAACGGTGGCCATCCCGGAGGGCTACAACATCGATCAGATCTTCTCCCTGCTGGAGGAAAAGGGCGTGTCCACCGTGGAAAAGCTGCGCCAGACCGCCGCTGAGCACGACTACGCCTTCTCCTTCCTCCAGGAGATTCCCTTGGGGGACTATCACCGGCTGGAGGGTTACCTTATGCCCGCCACCTACGATTTCTACGTCAACCACGACCCGATTTTCGCCATCAACAAGCTGCTGGTCCACTTCGACAGCCAGGTGAAGGACGACTTCCGGGCGAAGGTGGCCGAAAGCGACTTCACCCTGCGGGAAGTTCTTACCATCGCCTCCCTGATCGAGAGGGAAACCACCGGCGAGGACCGCACCGACATTGCCGCCGTCATCTACAACCGGCTGAACAACCCAAGCGCCGGAACCCAGGGCTACCTCCAGATCGACGCCACCCTGGTCTATATCAACGGCGGCAAGGAACCCACTGAGGCGGACAAGTCCATCGACTCCCCCTACAACACCTACCTGTATAAGGGGCTGCCCCCCGGACCCATCGCCAATCCGGGCATGGAGTCCATTATCGCCGCCATGAACCCCTCAGACAGCAAGGACTACTATTATGCTCTGGGCGACGACGGCGCCCACCACTTCTTCCGCACCTACGACCAGCTGCAAAAATTCATCAGCAGCCAGGACCGGTATAAGTAAGAAAAAATATCCACCGGCATCGCCGGTGGATATTTTTAAGGAGAGATACCATGAACAAGATCGAACTGCTCGCCCCTGCGGGGGACATGGAGAGACTGCAGATGGCGGTGGCTTACGGGGCCGACGCCGTCTACCTGGCGGGGAACACCTTTGGAATGCGCTCCTTCGCCGGCAACTTCACCCCGGAGGAGATGAAAGCCGCCGTGGAGCTGTGCCGGGCCCACGGGGTACGTGTCCACGTCACCTGCAACACCATGCCTCGAAACGAGGAGGTGGCCCGACTTCCGGAGTGGCTGGAATATTTGGAGGAGTTGGGGGTAGATGCGGTGATCCTGGCAGATGTGGGGACGCTGGCCCTGGCCAGGCAGTACGCCCCCCATGTCCCCTGCCACATCTCCACCCAGGCCAGCATTGTCAATTACCAGTCCGCCCGGGCCTGGCACGACCTGGGAGCAAGCCGGATCATCCTGGCCCGGGAGCTGTCTTTGGAGGAGATCCGAGAAATTCGGGCCAAAACATCCCCCGAGCTGGAGATTGAGGTTTTTGCTCACGGGGCCATGTGCGTCAGCTACTCCGGGCGGTGCCTGCTGTCCAACTACATGACGGGCCGGGACTCCAACCGGGGCGCCTGCGCCCAGCCCTGCCGCTACCAATACGCCCTGATGGAGGAAAAACGCCCTGGAGAGTACTTCCCCGTCTACGAGGAGAACGCAGAGACCTTCATCATGAACTCCCGGGACATGTGCATGATCGACCACGTGCCCGATCTGATGCAGGCCGGCGTGGACTCCATCAAGCTGGAGGGTCGAGCCAAGTCGGCCTACTACGCCGCCATCGTCACCGGGGCCTACCGCCACGCCGTGGACGCGGCGGCGGCGGGCGTCCCCCTTGATCCGGTGTGGCGGGACGAGGTGGAGCACATCAGCCACCGGCACTACTCCACCGGCTTCTTCTACGGCCAGCCGGGGCAATTTACTCAAAACGCCCGCTATGTACGGGACTGGCAGATCGTGGCCAAGGTGATCGCCTGCGACGGGGATGGAAACGCCCTTCTCACCCTGAACAACAAGTTCTCCGCAGGCGATGAGCTGGAGCTGGTGGGCCCCGACGTCCGGCCCCAGCCCCTCACCGTACAGGGGCTGGAGGACGGGGATGGTCTTCCTTTGGAGGAAGTCCGCACCCCCCAGATGGTTTTCCGTATGCGGCTGCCTCAACAGGTTCCGCCCCTGTCCCTGCTGCGACGAAAGGCGGATTTATCCCCGGCGTAGCAAGCCTCACGCCCGCTGACCCCCCAAGATTCTCGCCGCGCCTCCCTTTTACGTTTGGGATTGTTTTTCTGTGTCAGAGAGTGTATAATGTAAACTGTTGAATTATTAACCCTACTATCTAGGAGGAAAATCATGGAAAAACTGCTGGAGCTGCTGGAGCAGGACTGCACCATGCCAATCTCGGCGCTGGCCGCCGCCGCCGGAGTCAGTCAGGAGGAGGCAAAGTCCGCCATCAAGAAGTATGAGGACGACCGGACCATTCTGGGCTATCAGGCCATTGTGGACTGGGACCGGATACACAAGGAAAATGTGACCGCCCTCATCGAGGTCAATGTCACTCCCCAGTCCATTGACGGCTTTGACCGCATTGCCGAGCGCATCTACCAGTATGACGAGGTGGAGAGTATGTACCTCATGAGCGGCTCCTTCGACCTGACCGTGATTATTTCGGGCCGCACTCTGCGGGAGGTGGCCCAGTTTGTGGGCGAGAGGCTGGCCCCCATTCAGGGCGTCACCGGTACGGCCACCCACTTCATTTTGAAAAAATATAAAGAGAAGCATCTGGTGTTCCGCCCCCAGGACCCGGAGGAAAGGGAGTATATCTTCGTATGAACTACGACAGCATTCTCAATGACAAGATCCAAAACATCAAGCCCTCCGGCATTCGGAAATTCTTTGACATCCTGGAGGAGATGACCGACGCCATCTCCCTGGGCATCGGCGAGCCCGATTTTGTCACTCCTTGGCACATTCGGGACGCGGGCATCTACTCCCTGGAGAGGGGCCACACCAAGTATACTTCCAACGCCGGCATGCTCCAGCTGCGGCGGGAAATCGCCGCCTACCTCAACCGTCGGTTTGACCTGCAATACGACTACGCCGGGGAAATCCTGGTCACCGTGGGCGGCAGCGAGGCCATTGACCTGGCCCTGCGGGTGCTCGTCAACCCGGGGGACGAGGTCATCGTCCCCACCCCCTCCTTCGTCTGCTACGGACCCCTGGCGGAGATGGCGGGGGGCGTACCCAAATACTTGGAGCTGAAGGCGGAAAATCAGTTCCGTCTCACCCCTGAAGAGCTGCGCTCCGCCATTACCGACAAGACCAAGGTGCTGGTGCTGCCCTTCCCCTGCAACCCCACCGGAGGGACCATGGACCGCAAAGACCTGGAGGCCATTGCCCAAGTGCTGGAGGGCACCAACATTATGGTCATCTCCGACGAAATTTACGCCGAGCTGACCTACGGCCGCCGCCACGTCTCCCCGGCCAACCTCACCAGCCTGTACGACCGCACCGTAGTGGTCAACGGCTTCTCCAAAAGTCACGCCATGACCGGCTGGCGCATGGGCTACATCTGCGCCCCCAAGCCCATTGTGGCCGCCATGACCAAGCTGCACCAGTTCGGCATTATGTCCGCCCCCACCACCAGCCAGTACGCCGCCGTGGAGGCCATGCGCAACGGCGATGGAGACATTGAGCACATGCGGGAGGAGTACGACCGCCGCCGCCGGTATCTGGTGGAGAACCTGAACCGCATCGGCCTAAGCTGCTTCGAGCCCAAGGGAGCCTTCTACGTGTTCCCGGACATCCGCTCCACCGGGCTGACCAGTGAGGAATTCTGCGAGAAATTTCTCCTGGAGGAGAAGGTGGCCGTTATCCCCGGTTCCGCCTTCGGGCCGGGCGGCGAGGGCTTCGTCCGCGCCTGCTACGCCGCCTCCATGAAGGACATCGCCGAGGCCGTGGCCCGGATGGACAATTTCCTCACCAACCTGCGGAGAAAGCAGGAGATGGAGGGCTGATCTGTAGGGCGCGACAACCCCGGCGCGCCGTTATGAGGATTTTGTAATTTTTCGGCGCGCCCGGTGGTCGCGCCCTACACAACGACACAAAGGATGTATGTATCATGAACATCGTATGCTTAGACATGGAGGGCGTGCTGGTCCCTGAAATCTGGATTGCCTTCTCGGAGGAGAGCGGCATTCCCGAGCTGCGGCGTACCACCCGGGACGAGCCCGACTACGACAAGCTGATGCAATGGCGGCTGGGCATTCTCAAAGAGAACGGCTTGGGCCTGAAGGAAATTCAGGCGGTCATCGCCAAGATCGACCCCCTGCCCGGGGCGAAGGCGTTTTTGGACAGGCTTCGGGCTGAGGCCCAAGTGGTCATTTTAAGCGACACCTTTGAGCAGTTCGCAAAGCCCCTGATGGAGAAGCTGAACTGGCCCACTATCTTCTGCAACACCCTGGAGGTGGCGGAGGATGGGACTATCACTGGCTACAAGATGCGCTGTGAGAAGTCCAAGCTGACCACGGTACGCGCCCTGCAGTCCATGGGCTACGACACCATCGCCGCCGGGGACAGTTTTAACGACCTGGCTATGATCCAAGCCAGCAAGGCAGGCTTCCTGTTTAAGTCCACCGAGGCCATCAAGGCCGCTCACCCCGAGCTGCCCGCCTTTGAGGAGTTTGACCATCTGCTCGCCGCCATTGAGGGGGCGCTGTAGGGGGCGGCGCCCTCGCCGCCCCGCCGTAATACGGGCCGCCGAAGGCGGCGGCCCCTAAGCTGATTGATCCAGAGGAGATGGTGTTATGCTTGGAATTGTTATTGTGGCTGGGGCCTATGCAGCCGCCTTGGCGGTAGTCTGGCTCTTTCTGGACAACTTTTTATACAGCACAACACTCAAGCTCGTTTTCATGGTGGCTGGAGTGGTTCTGGTTGCGGCGGGGTTTTTGTACCTGGCCTTTGCCGGGCGATACACCAGCGTGGAACATCGGCTGAACAGCCTGGAGAAGCAGGTGGAAAACCTGGAAAAGCGGCTGCAGGAACTGTCACAAGGAAAAGAAGGTGACCACTTTGTACAATAATTTTAAAGGGCTTCCCTTTCGGCCGGCAGACATTCTCCTGCCCCGGGACTGCGACTTGTCCCTGTGGTCGGTGGTGGCCTGCGACCAGTACACCTCCCGGCCGGAGTACTGGCAGCGGGTGGAGGAACGGGTGGGCCGGGCGCCGTCGTCCCTGCGGCTGATTCTGCCCGAAAGCTGCCTGGAGGGCCCCAGCGTGGAAACGGACATCATGGAGATCAACAACACCATGAGCCGATACCTCCGTGAGGGCCGCTTTCAGGAGTACCCCGACGCCCTGATCTACGTGGAGAGGACGCTGGACAGCGGTAAGATCCGCCGGGGGCTGATGGGCGCGGTGGACCTGGAGCAGTATGACTACGAGTCGGGGGCCGTCTCCGCAGTCCGGGCCACCGAGGGGACCGTCATGTCCCGCATCCCGCCCCGGGTAGCGGTGCGGAAGAACGCCCCCGTCGAGCTACCCCATGTGATGCTGCTGGTGGACGACCCTCACCGCATGATCCTCGAGCCCCTGTCCGCCCGGACGGGGGAGATGGAATGTCTCTACGACTTCGACCTAATGGAGAAGGGAGGCCATATCAGGGGCTGGCTTCTCACCCGGGAGATGCAGGACCAGGTTCTCCAGGCGCTGAACACCCGGAGAGTTCAGGTGAAACAGGACCTGGACGGCCTTCTCTTCGCTGTGGGAGATGGTAACCACTCCCTGGCCGCCGCCAAGGAGTGCTACGAGCGCCGCAAGGGGCTAACCGATGAGTCGCAGTGGCCCGATCTGCCCTCCCGGTACGCCCTGTGCGAGCTGGTCAACCTCCACGACGAGGGAGTGGAGTTCGAGTCCATCCATCGGGTGGTCTTCGGCGTGAAGCCGGAGGAACTGCTGGACGCCCTGCTGAACTACTACCCCTCCGCCGTTCAGGGCAGAGGCGAGGGACACGTGATTCCCTTTGTCATCAACCGCTGGAGTCGGGGGGAGATCACCGTCACCGATCCCGAAGCCCGGCTTCCGGCGGGTACACTCCAGAATTTTTTGGATAGCTACCTGGCCGCGCACTCCCGGGTCCGTGTGGACTACATTCACGGCCGGGAGGAGGCGGAACAGCTGGCCGAGGAACGGGAGGATGCCGTGGCCTTCCTGCTGCCGGCCATTGACAAAAACGAGCTGTTCTCTACCATCATCCACGACGGGGTGCTTCCCCGGAAGACCTTCTCCATGGGGGAGGCCCACGACAAGCGGTTTTACTTAGAGGCCCGGAAAATACGCAGGTAGGGGCGGCTATGATCCGCCCATCATAGCCGGGCCCTTGTCCCACGGGCGGATGATATCCGTCCCTACGCAATAAAAGCAGGAAGGGGGGCGTCCGTTATGGAGGTCCGGGCCTATGCCAAATTGAATCTGACCCTGGACGTGCTGGGCAAGCGCCCCGACGGCTACCACGACCTGCGGATGATCATGCAGTCCATCGACCTGGCGGACACCATCACCCTGGAAGAGAACAGCATTGGGGCCCTGCAGGTGCGCACCAATCTGCACTTTCTGCCCGACAACGAGAAGAACCTTGCCTCTCAGGCCTCTCTGCGCTGGTGGGAGGCCAAAGGCGTGCCGCCCAGAGGACTGAATATCTCCATCGACAAAAAAATCCCTGTCTGCGCTGGAATGGCCGGGGGGAGCAGCGACGCCGCCGCCGTCCTCCGGGCGCTGAACCAGATGGAGGGGGACGCCCTGTCTCTCCGGGAGCTGGCCAAGATCGGGGCCCAGGTGGGCTCCGATGTGCCCTACTGCGTTTTGGGCGGCACCGCCCTTGCGGAGGGACGGGGCGATCTCCTCACTCCCCTGCCCCCCCTGCCCAAATGCTGGGTAGTGCTGTGCAAGCCAGAGTTCTCCATCTCCACCCCCGCCCTCTTCGCCAAAATCGACAGCGTGCGCCTGCGCTGCCGCCCCGACACACAGGGCGCCGTCGCCGCCCTGGAAGCGGGAGACCTGCACGGGGTAGCCCGGCGGATGTACAATGTCTTCGAGGACGCCCTCCCGGATCACCGCCGCTCCCGGGTGAATGACATCAAAAATATCCTGATCCAGTGCGGCGCGCTGGGGGCCAGCATGAGCGGCACCGGCCCCACCGCCTTCGGCCTGTTCGACAGCGAGGGCTGCGCCCGGGAAGCCCTGGAGCAGCTGCGGGATCTCAGCGGCGAGGTTTTTTTGTCTCAGACGGTATAAAAAAGCAAGGCCCGGCCAGCGAAAGCACTGGCCGGGCACATTTTTTCTTGACTTTCGCCCCACAATCTCATACTCTGAACATACTGGAACAAGTGAGGTGACGGCAAAATGGAATATTGCATCTCCCCCGGCGCAAGGCGCATTCTTCAGTCTCTTGTCCGCGGGGGCCACGAGGCCTATCTGGTAGGCGGCTGTGTGCGGGATCTGCTGCGGGGCGTTGCGCCTCACGACTGGGATATCTGCACCTCCGCCCGCCCGGAGGAGACGCAACGCTGCTTTCGGGGCCGGCGGGTCCTTGAAACCGGCCTGAAGCACGGCACCATCACGGTGCTGGAGAGGGGCGAAGCCTACGAAATCACCACCTACCGCGCCGAGGGCCCCTACTCCGACAGCCGGCGACCGGACTATGTGCGCTTCGTCTCCAGCCTGGAGGACGACCTGGCCCGGCGGGATTTTACCATGAACGCCATTGCCATGGGGCTGGACGGCAGTCTGCGCGACCCCTTCGACGGCGTGCAGGACATTCAGGCCGGTCTGATCCGCTGTGTGGGGTCGCCTGACCGCCGTTTTCAGGAGGACGGTCTGCGGGTTATGCGGGCGCTGCGATTTGCGGCGGTATTCGGCTTCGCCCTGGAGGAAAAAACCGCCCAGGCCATTCACGATAACCGGGCGGTACTGAAGCGCGTGGCGGCCGAGAGGATCAACGCAGAGCTGTGCAGACTGCTGACAGGCGGACACGCGGGAGACATCCTGCGGCAGTACCCCGATGTCCTTGGCCAGTTCTGGCCTGAACTGCTGCCGCTGACCACCTTGGAGCAGAACACCCCCTGGCACTGCTGGGACGGCTGGGAGCACACCGTCCGTACGGTGGAGGCGGCCCCAGCCGACGTAATTTTGAGATTGACCATGCTCCTCCATGATATTGGCAAGCCCCTGTGCAGGTCCACCGATGAAAATGGCATTGATCACTTTTACGGCCATCCCTCTCTCGGTGCCCGGCTGGCTGACGAGATGCTCCAGACCCTGAAATTTGACCACAAGACCCGGGAACAGGTGACCGCGCTGGTGAACTGCCACGGCGTGCAGATTCCCTGCCGGTCTGTGCGCAGATGGCTTAATCGGCTGGGCCTGGAGGTCTTTTTCCGCCTGTTGCAGGTCAAGCGGGCGGACACCATGGGGCAGGCACGGGAGCTGGCCAGGGACCGCCTGGCGCAGCTGGACCAACTCCAGGAAACGGCGGAGGCGTTGATCGCGGAGGGGCAGTGCTTTACCCTGAAGGACCTGGCCGTTCACGGCCGGGATGTCCTCGCCGCCGGTATTTCTCCGGGTCCGGAGGTGGGCCGTACGCTGAATTCGCTGCTGGAAAAGGTTCTCAACGGCGAACTGCCCAATGACAGGCAGGTCCTGCTGGAGCAATTGCGGCCTGCGCCCTCCCCGGCTGCCCCCTGCCCTCCCCTGCCGGGACCCTGCGGAGAGTTTCCAAAGTCGAAGTGTCTGTGATATCCGCGTCTTCTTTCGTCTGTTTCCTTGCGTTCTCAGTCCTCCAGCTAATTACTCCTTCTGCGCCTGAACCGTCTCCCGGTGGGCGGTGCTGCTCACCACGGCGACGCGTCCAATCAGGTCGGCCACCTGCCCCAGGTCTTCGGGGCTTGCACAGGTGGCGGTGAGGAAAAAGAGGGACGGGCCGGCGACGACCTCGCACTGCGCCTGATACAGCCGCTGGCCGTCCTCTCTGATCTCATGCCAGCCCCAGCGCAGCGCCCCTCCCTTCAGCTCCCTCTGCTCCACTCCGTGAAGGGTGTTCAGCTGGTCGGTGAAACGGGCGTCCCCCTCCCGCATCCGGTAGGCGTTCACCCGCCAGACGGGGCCGTCTCCGTCGGTCCACAGGTGGGCGCCGCCCGTCTCCCAGCGTTCCCACTGATAGCGGTAGGCCCCGGGCAGAGTAAGGCGCAAAGCGCCAATCGCGTGGGTGACCGGGTCCTTCCGGTAGCCGGGGAGAAACTCCTCCTTCAGCTCAGGCCCCTGGGGCAGCGCGGGCTTGCGTCCGGCCAGGGCGCACACCTCCTCATAGGAGCCGCGGGGCAGAGGCAGGGCGGGGTCCAGCCGGGCGGCCCTCTCCAGATCATCCAGGATGGCGTCGTTGACGGCGGCGTCCTGCGCACTGCGCATCGAGGGGGCAAAGCAGCAGTTCTCCCACAGGGCGTTGATGGCCCGGTTGCGGTAAAAGCGGGCGTCCCGGGTGCGGCCGTTCCAGAGAAAGAACCGCCCCGCCAGGCACTCAATGCCCCCCTCCTCCACCATGCGCACCAGCTCAGCCACGCGGAAGCGGCCCACAGGGGTAATCACCGTATCGGGAATCTCCTTGGGGGCGTACTGCTCCAGGTCCCAACACAGCTGCATGTTCCCCCTCTCCCGACTGCACACGTCCACCAAGGTGCGCAGCCAGGGATAGAAGTGCTCCTCCTTCATGCGCTGAAAGTCTCTTTGGCGGTAAAAGCCGGTCTCGTCCTTCACCGCCAAAGCGTGTATGGGAAGGCTGTCCAGCAGCTCTACAGCCGCCCGGTGCAGCCCTGCCCCGGCAGGGGTGGACACGCACTCTCCCCGTATCAGCCAGGGACCGGACGGGGCCCCCTCGGGCCGCCACAGAACACTTACCTCGCCCCCCAGAGGACACAAAACCACCTTCATACCGGCCTCCCCCGCGCCCAAGCGGTAGTCTCTCTCCTCCGCCAGAGTCTTTGCCGCCTCTAAAAGGGCCTTTGGGCTGTCTATTTTACCGGTAAAGCTTAATCCGATACTCATGCGTTCTCTTCCCCCGTTTCAATCCAATGATCCAGGTACCAAATCGGACGGTCATGAGGCATATTCCCCTCTAATTCAGGCTGGCCAGATAGGCAGCTGGACCTCTCTCATACAGATCGCCCCCATGGGCGTCCAGAACGACGGTAAGGGGCATGTTCTCCACCTCCAGCCGGCGCACCGCCTCACAGCCCAAGTCCTCCCAGCAGACAATCTCCAGCTTTTTCACGCATGCCGCCATCAGCGCTCCGGCGCCCCCCAGGGCGGCCAGATAAACCGCGCCGTTTCTTACAACTGCGTCCTTGACGGCCTGGTTCCGGGCCCCCTTACCGATCATAACAGACTGACCCAGGTCCAGCAGCCTGGGAGCGTAGGCGTCCATTCGCCCGCTGGTGGTAGGGCCGGCGGAGCCAATCACTTCCCCCGGCCTCTCCGGGGTGGGCCCCACGTAGTATATGACAGAGTTCTCAAGCAGGAAGGGCGGCTTCTCTCCCCGGTCCAGCAGCTCCATCAGCCGCTTGTGGGCGGCGTCCCGGGCGGTGTATATCACGCCGGACAGCAGCACCGTGTCCCCCTCTCTCAGCTGCTTCAGGTCCTCTTTCAGAACAGGCGTCGTCAATTTACACTGCATTTACAGCACCTCCGTCGCTCTCCGGGTGACATGACAGCTCACATTTACCGCCACCGGCAGACCGGCCACGTGGGTAGGGGCAGTCTCGATGGCCAACCCCAGGCAAGTGGTCTTCCCGCCAAATCCCTGAGGGCCAATGCCCAAGGCGTTGATCTTCTCCAGCAGTTCCCCCTCCAGGGCGGCATAGTAGGAGTCGGGATTTGCCTCGCCTAGGGGACGCAGCAGGGCGTGCTTGGCCAGGGCAGCCACCTTGTCGAAGGACCCGCCGATCCCTACGCCCAGTACAATGGGCGGACAGGGATTGGGCCCGGCCAAGCGGACGGTCTCCACCACAAAGTTTTTCACACCCTCCACCCCATCGGCGGGCTTGAGCATGGCCAGCCGGCTCATGTTCTCCGACCCGAAGCCCTTGGGGGCCACGGTGAGGACGCACTGATCCCCGGCAACTATGCGCACCGTAATGGAGGCCGGGGTGTTGTCCTGGGTATTCACCCGGCGCAGGGGGTCGGCTACCATGGACTTGCGCAGGTAGCCCTCGCCGTAGCCCCGGCGGACCCCCTCATGGATAGCCCGCTCAAAGTCCCCCTCGATGTGTACCTCCTGGCCCAGCTCCACAAACACACAGGCCATTCCTGTGTCCTGACAGATGGGCAGGTCTCTCTCCCCGGCCCGGACCAGGTTGTCCTGGAGCAGTCCCAGCGTCTCACGGGCCAGGGGCCAGGGCTCAGATGCCCGGCACGCATCCAGAGAGGCGGCCACGTCGGCGGGCAGTACTGTGTTGGCCCGAACGCAAAGTCGGGCAACGGCGCGGATAATCTCGTCGGCGGAAATGGTTCGCATAACGGAAAACTTCCTTCTGAAAAATATTTCGTCCTTATTCTACCACACACACTGGCCGCTTTCAACGAAGAAAATAAAAGACTTGCGCGCCGTGTGCAGGCGCTGCAATAAATTGGCACACCTGAATGAAGCCGCCTTCGTTTTCTCCTTCCATTTTTTCTTGATCTGTGATATACTGTCCCTTACTGTCATAAACCGGGCGCGCTCCTTCCCCAGTGGAGGGGGCGCAGATTTGATTGGAGGAACACAAGTTTGTCTCAGTCCCACAGAAGCGAGGAGGCGTTGGCCAACGCCCCTGTTGGCCCGCTGATGGTAAAGCTGGCTCTGCCCGCAGTGGCAGCCCAGCTCATCAATGTGCTGTATAACATTGTGGACCGCATCTACATCGGCCACATCCCGGAGGTGGGGCGAACCGCCCTTACCGGCCTGGGTGTCACTTTTCCCATCCTTATGCTCATTTCCGCCTTTACCGCCTTCGCCGGCATGGGAGGCGCTCCCCTGGCCTCCATCCGCCTGGGTGCGGGAGACCGGGAGGGGGCGGAAAAGATTCTGGGCAATTCTACCACCCTGCTGCTGATTCTGGCGGCCGTGCTGACGGCGGTGTTCTCCGTCATAAAGCGGCCCTCTCTCATGGCCTTCGGCGCCTCGGAGGCCACCATCGGCTACGCCTTGGATTATATCTCCATTTACCTGGCGGGCACCGTCTTTGTCCAGCTGGCCCTGGGTCTCAACGCCTATATTACCGCCCAGGGCCAGGCCCTGGTGGCCATGTTCTCGGTACTCATCGGGGCGGTGCTGAACATCATCCTGGACCCGGTGTTTATCTTCACCCTGCGCATGGGGGTGAAGGGCGCGGCCCTGGCCACCATCATCTCCCAGGGAGTAAGCGCCTGCTGGGTAGTGGGCTTTTTGTCCTCCCGCCGGTCCGGTCTGCGCATCCGGTGGAAAAACATGGGGCTTGATTGGTCGGAGGTGAGTAAAATCGCCGCCCTGGGGGTGGCCCCCTTTATCATGCAGTCCACGGAGAGTCTGGTGACGGTGGTCCTCAACTCCGGACTTCAGTTCTACGGCGGGGACCTGTACGTGGGCACTGTCACCGTCATGCAGAGTGTAATGCAGATGGTGGTCATGCCTGTCCAGGGGATCGTCCAGGGCGTGCAGCCCATCATGAGCTACAACTTTGGGGCCGGCAACTATCGGCGGGTACGGCAGGTCTTCCGTCTGCTGCTGCGGGTCACCCTTACGGTGACCATCACCGCCTGTCTGGTAGTCCTCCTCCTGCCCGAACAGCTGGCCCTCATCTTTAACGACAACCAGGAGCTCGTGTCGCTGGTGGGCAAGGTTATGCCCATATTCTTTGGCGGCATTTGGGCCTTTGGGGCGCAGATGGCCTGTCAGTCCGCCTTTATGGCCATGGGACAGGCCAAAACCAGCCTCTTTCTGGCCCTGCTGCGAAAGGTAATCCTGCTGGTCCCACTGGCCATTCTTCTGCCCATGATTTTCCAAAATGTTATGGGCATTTATGTGGCCGAGCCGGTGGCCGACATCCTGGCCTCCGCCACCACGCTGACCCTCTTCCTGCATAAGCGGAAAAGCCTTCTGCCCGAGGTTCCATAATAAGGAAGTCCATTCTCTTGGAAAAATAGGGTTTTGGCCTTGCTTTTTTCAGGAAATGCGGTACAATATAAGAAGATGAAACGGGGAACAGCGAGAGGAGGAGCGGTAATGAAAAAACGTTTGCTGGCGGCACTGCTGGCCGCCTGTCTTACCCTGGCGCCTATGACAGCCCTGGCTGCCGTGAGCGCCCCGGGCACATCCGATAACACACAGTCTGAGGAGGAAAAGGCCTGGGCTGAGAAACGGCAGCAGGATATGAACCGACTTCTGTGGTTTGGCTGGATCTACCAGCGGTATGCTCCAATTCCCTTCACGGATGTGCCTAACGGCAGCTGGTACTACCCCGGAATATGCTACGCCTGGCAGAACCTGCTGATGAGCGGTGTGTCAGACAGCAGCTTTGCCCCTATGGAACCCACCACACGCGCCATGGTCTGGACTGTGCTGGCCCGTATGGGCGGCGCGTCCGTACAGGAAGGGGAAGGCGAGTGGTACGAGCCGGGAGCAGCTTGGGCGGTGAGTCAGGGGCTGACCGACGGCACGGACCCCATGGGCGGCATCACCCGAGAGTGCCTGGCCGAGATTCTCTGGAAACGGGCGGGCAGCCCCCTTGTCCAAGCGGACCTGAGTGCCTTTTCTGACAGTGGATCGGTGAGTGCTTACGCGGAAAACGCCGTGCGCTGGGCGGTAAACCGGGGAGTTCTCTGCGGGAGTGACGGCCAGCTGTCTCCCCAGGGCGGCGTCACCCGGGCGGAACTGGCCGCCATGGTAATGCGCTGTGCCTCGGACATTCGTTCAGCATAAAATCTATTACCTGTTTTTTCCTAAACTAAAATCCCCCGCAGGCCCGTTTGGGTCTGCGGGGGATTTGTGGTTATGAGGAAAG
>CATONV010000006.1 GCA_951801655.1 uncultured Oscillospiraceae bacterium
ACCTTCACAACAAGGCCCTGGCCCGCCTCAACGCGGTGGACAAGGAGCTGGCCGATCTCGGCAAGGAGAAGGAGGTCATGATGGCCGCCGCCACCGAGGAGTCCTACAAGCGGCTGGCCGATATCAAGAGTCTGGAGCTGCGGCTGGAAGAGGAGAAGAAGAGTCTGGAGGGAGAGGCCCACCCCGCCCTTACCCAGGAGCATCTGGCCAACGTAATCGAGCTGTGGACCAACATCCCCGCCAGCCGGATTCAGGAACAGGAGTTTCAGCGCCTGGCCAAGCTGGAACAGAGGCTGGAGGAACATGTCATCGGCCAGGACGAGGCGGTAAAGGCTGTCTCCGCCGCCATCCGCCGGGGAAGAGTGGGGATCTCCCCCAAGCACAAGCCGGTATCCTTCATCTTTGTGGGCTCCACCGGCGTGGGCAAGACGGAGCTGGTCAAGCAGCTGGCCGCCGACCTGTTCGATACCCCGGAGTCCCTCATCCGGCTGGATATGTCCGAGTTTATGGAGAAGCACGCCGTCTCCCGGATCATCGGCTCCCCTCCCGGCTACGTGGGCTACGACGAGGCAGGCCAGCTCACCGAAAAAATCCGCCGCAAGCCCTACTCGGTGGTTCTCTTCGACGAGATCGAGAAGGCCCACCCCGACGTACTGAACATCCTTCTCCAGGTGCTGGACGACGGCCGCATCACCGACGCCCACGGCCGCACCGTGAACTTTGAAAACACCGTCATCGTTATGACCACCAACGCCGGGAGCAGCACCAAGGTAGGCTCCGTAGGCTTTGGCCGCACTGCCAACGAGCAGGGCAAGGACCGGGCCCTGAAGGCCCTGAACGACTTCCTCCGCCCCGAGTTTATCAACCGGGTGGACGAGATTGTCTACTTTAACCAGCTGTCTGAGGAGAATTTCAAAGACATCGCCGTGCTGATGCTCAAGGAGCTGGTGGGCACTCTGAAGGAAAAGGACATCAACTTCACCTGGGACGACTCCCTGCTTGACTACCTGGTGAAAAAGTCCTACTCCGCCGCCTATGGCGCCCGGAACCTGCGCCGCCTCATCCAGAAGGAACTGGAGGACGCCATTGCTGTGCGTCTCATCGAAGGATATCAAACTCCGGTGTCCCAGCTCAAGGCCGTCTCCGACGGGGAGAAGCTGGAGCTGCTGGCGATGTAAACAGGTCCGCATACTCCAAACCGGCGAGCGCCGTGTGACATATGCGGAGAGACGAAGTCCTGGAAAAACGGCGCGGCCAAGGCCGCGCCGTTTTTCTCCTGAGAAAACTTTTTTTAAAATAAACGTTGCGAAGCGGGGAAAAATATAGTACAATACAAAGAGCTTTTGTTCCGCCTCGACGCGGAGCAAGGCCGCACTAGTCGGGGAGATAGCGGTGCCCTGTACCCGCAAGCCGCTGCAGCGGGGATGAATCCCGGCCCCCGGACGTTAGGATGTATTGTCTGCCCTGGAAAAGCAGTGATGATAGATCGGTCCCGCGCAACGGGGCTGCCGTGAACCGTGTCAGGCGGGGAACCGAGCAGCACTAAGCGGTTTGACCCGTGTGCCGCGGGGATACTGTTCTTGAGCCGGCTGTCCAGGTAACGGGTATGTTCTGCGCTTCAAAGGCCGGTGTGCGGTCTTGCTCCTCGTCGAAGCGAAATGGGATCGCCGCCCAAAGCGGCGATCTCCATTCTCTCGCTTCTCCTCTTCAAACGGCAGCCGTTTCCCGTCGTTTGGGCGGCGGCTTCGCCGCCGTTTTTTTGACCATAGCAACATGCAGAATTGCTGACAGCAATCTGTAAGGGCGGGTATTACCCGCCCGTTATCACAGCATACACTGCATCATTGTGCGGGCGGATCGTATCCGTCCCTACAGGTGTTACCATTTTTGCAGATTGCTATCATTCTGAAAGCATGAGGTGAGAAGAACATGTATCAGGCGCTGTACCGCAAGTGGCGGCCCCGCACCTTCGACGACGTGGTGGGTCAGGAGCACATCACCGAGACGCTGAAACGTCAGGCTGCGGCGGGCCGGCTGTCCCACGCCTATCTGTTCACCGGCACCCGGGGCACCGGCAAAACCACCTGCGCCAAGATCCTGGCCCGAGCGGTAAACTGCCAAAATTCCCAAAACGGCAACCCCTGCAATGCCTGCCCCGCCTGTTTGGGAATAGAGAACGGCTCCATTCTGGACGTGCTGGAGCTGGACGCCGCCTCCAACAACGGGGTAGACCAGGTCCGGGCCCTGCGGGACGAGGCGGTGTATACCCCCGCCGCCGTGGCCAGGCGGGTGTACATTGTGGACGAGGTCCACATGCTGTCGGTGGCCGCCTTCAACGCCCTGCTGAAGATTCTGGAGGAACCGCCCCCCCACCTTCTCTTCATTTTGGCCACCACCGAGCTGCATAAGGTTCCGGCCACCATTAAAAGCCGGTGCCAGCAGTTTGCCTTTAAGCGTATTCTGCCCATGCAGATCACCCAGCGGCTGGAGTATGTGGCGAAGCAGGAGGGGATCCCGCTTACGCCGGAGGGGGCCTCTCTGCTGGCCCGGCTGGCTGACGGCGGCATGCGGGACGCGCTGTCTCTGCTGGACCAGTGCGCAGGTGGCCTCTCCACTCTGGACGAACAGGCCATTCTGGACACCCTGGGCCTGGCCGGTCATGTGGAGACCGCCGCGCTGATGGAGTGCCTGGCTGAACGGGACACCGCCGGGGCGCTGAACACCCTGGCCCGGCTGTATTCAGGCGGCAAGGACGTGGGTGCGGTGCTGGGGGAGCTGGCCTCCCTGGCCCGGGATCTTCTCCTGAGAAAGACCGCCCCCCAGGGGGGCAGGGCCCTGATGGGCGGAGGGTATGACGAAGCTTCCCTGCGCCGTTTGGGAGAGAAACTGTCCTCTCCGCGGCTGCTCCAGATGCTCACCCAGCTGCAAAAGGCTGTGGCCGACCTGCCCCGCAGCGCCAACCGGCGCACAGATGCGGAACTGTGTCTCATCCGCCTCAGTGACGAAGGACTGGACGAGTCCTTCGCTGGACTGTCCGCCCGGATCGCCCGGCTGGAGGAGAGACTGGCCCGGGGCGTTCCGGCCCCCCCTGTCCAAGGCGGCCCTCCCGCCGCCGCACAAAGCTCCGAAGGGAACCGGCGCGGGACGCAGACCGCCCCTCGCCCGCAGGAGGAAGTCCCCCCCTGGAAGGAAGAGAGGCCCCCCCTGCCTGACGAGCCGCCGGAGGAGACGGAGTACGTCTTTGACCTGCCGGAGGAACAAGGGCCTGCACACCCCTCTTCTCCGGGCGGGCCTGGCGTCCCGCCGCCCCCGACTCAGGATAGCCCGCCGCCTGCGGCGGCCCCCGCTGAAACAGGAGACAGCGCCTTCTGGCCCTCCTTTGCGGCGGGTCTGCGGGGCAAGGTGCCCCCTACGGTGATGCCCTATCTGAACAACCCGGCCAAGGTGACCGGCGCGTGGAAGAATGGCAAACTTACCCTGTGGGTGGACAGCGAATTTACCCGCTCCATGCTGAACAAACCGGCGGTGCTGGAGAAGCTGGCCGCCGCCGCGTCCGCCGCCTTCGGCGTGCAAGCCCAGGCCAGCGTGGCGGTTGGAAGCCCGCCCCCGGCCCAGCCGGTTCAGGCCGCGCCCTCCCCCGCTGCTGGGGCGGAAAAAGATCCGCTGGACGATTTGATGTCCTTTGGCGGATTGGACAACATCACGATTCAATAGGGAAATGTGGGGCCTGCCGCCCTCGGCAGGTCATTTCCGGCCCGCCCGGGGAGGTCGGGCCCCACAAGTTAAATGACGAAAAGGAGAATGACATATGGCAAAGGGTTACGGACGTATGCCCGGCATGGGCGGCGGCATGAATATGAACATGATCAAGCAGGCCCAGAAGATGCAGCAGGATATGCTGCGCATGCAGCAGGAGCTCCAGGAGAAGGAGTATCATGCCGCCTCCGGCGGCGGCATGGTGACCGCTACCGTCAACGGAAAACATGAGCTGAAAAATCTGGCCATCGATCCCGAGGCCGTGGACCCAGACGACGTGGAGATGCTTCAGGACATGATCGTGGCCGCCGTCAACGAGGCCATGCGCGCCGCTGACGCCGACGCGGCCAATACCATGCAGTCCATCACCGGCGGGCTGAATCTGGGCGGACTGGGGCTGTAAGGCACAGTCTCTGTCCGGCTGGGAAAATATTCCCGTTAGAGACCCTGTAAGCTTGCTTTTTTGAGAAAATGGGGCTAGAATAGAGGTATCACAGCTTTTACCAGGCGGAAAAGGAGAGAGAAATGCCTCATTTTTATCAAAGTCACCCCAAGGAGCCGCTGGACCAGCGGCAGAAGATGCTGGAGACCCCTGTCAACCGGCTAATTCCCGCCTTGGCGGCCCCTACCATCGTCAGTATGCTGGTTACCTCCGTTTACAATATGGCGGATACCTATTTTGTCTCCCAGCTGAACACCAGTGCCTCCGGGGCGGTGGGGGTGGTGTTCTCCCTGATGGCCATTATTCAGGCGGTGGGCTTTACCACCGGGATGGGGTCAGGGTCCATCGCCTCCCGGCTGCTGGGGCAGGACCGGAAGGAAGAGGCCGACGTCTACGCCTCCACCGGCGTGGCGACGGCCCTGGCTCTGGGGCTGTCCATGGCCGTTCTGGGCCTGATCTTCCGGGAGAAGCTGATGTGGCTGCTGGGCAGCACCGCCACCATCTACCCCTACGCCATGGACTACGCCTTTTACATTGTTCTGGGTGCGCCGGTGATGGTGCTGGCCTTTACCCTGAACAACCTGCTGCGCTGGCAGGGAAAGGCCAATTTGTCCGTGATGGGTCTGGCCACCGGCGGCGTGCTGAACATCCTGTTAGACCCCATCTTTATCTATGGACTGAACATGGGCATCGGCGGGGCGGGGGCGGCCACTCTGCTGAGTCAGTGCGTCAGTCTGGGGATTTTAACCTCCTTCTTTCTGAGAGGGAAGAGCGACCTGCGGGTAAGAAGGGCCTGCGTCTCCCGCTCCCCCAGGACCTACCTGTCCATTCTGAAGCAGGGCATGCCCTCCTTCTTCCGGCAGGGCGTACTGTCCGCCGCCACTATGGCCGCCAATTATAACGCCCGCGTCTACGGCGACGCAGCGGTGGCCGCCCTGTCCATCGTGACCAAGATCTTTAACCTGATCCAGTCCATTGTCATCGGCTTCGGCCAGGGCTTCCAGCCCGTGCTGGGGTACAACTACGGCGCCCGGCGGCTGGACCGGGTGAAAGAGGCGGTATGGTTTTCCGTGCGGACGTGTACCGTTATCCTCACCACGGGGGCAGTCATCGGCTTTGTCCTGGCCCCCCACATCATTACCCTGTTCCGCAGAGACGACCTGGCGGTGATCGAGATCGGCACCCGGGCCTTCCGCTGCCAGTGCTTTACCCTGCCCCTGGGGGCGGTACTGGTCTTCGCCAACATGTTTTTCCAGTCCCTGGGCAAGTCCTGGCGGGCGGTGCTGCTGGCCGTCTGCCGTCAGGGCCTTTACATCCCCTTGGTCTGCTTTATGACGGCCCGTTTCGGACTGCCCGGTCTGGAGTGTACCCAGGCCACGGCCGATTTGCTGGCTTTTGTCATATCGGCCTGCGTCATGCTCCATTACTTTAAAATGGAGTTTGGAAAAGAGAGATAGAATACAGGTCCCGGAACGCCGCGGCGTTCCGGGACCTGTTGATATTACCCTTCTCTACTGTTTTTATGGCTTTTTCAGCTCGACCTCCGGCATCAGCTCCTGCCCCACAATCCGGAGCACCTGATCCATCTGGGCCACCTCCTCGGGGGTAAAGCGTTCTCTCACCCGGTCCATCACCGTCTGCACATAGGTGCTGCTGATGTTATAGTAGTCATGAAACTTCTGAGTGGGCCTCAGGTGGTATTCCCGCCGGTCGTTGGGGGACTGGACCTTTTCCACATAGCCCTTCCGGATCAGACTGTTCACCTTGTAGGCCGCGTTGGGCGAGGAAATGTTGGCAAAGGAGGCAAATTCGTTAATGGTGGGCTCGTGAAGGGCCCGGATAATCTCCATGCAGAAGGTCTCCACCGCCGTCAGGCTGGCTTCCCGGGTCTGAAATCTGGAAAAGACGGCCTGATAAAAATGCAGCTTAAACTTGGTATAAATCCGGTCAAAGCTCTCCTCCAGCACCCGCTTTTCCCCCCTCTGTTTCCGAATCAACGCCATTATATCAGAGAATCTCCCGTTTCGCAAGAGGAAGCGGTCCGATCCGCGAGAACAAAGGTGAGCTCCGCCCCGCAGGCCAGCTTGCCCTCCACCCGGGCCTGCGCTGTGCCAAAGCCCACCGGGCCCTTTCGGGCGGTGAGCCGGCACTCCAGCTCCAGCACATCGCCGGGACGGACCTGGCGCTTGAACCGGGCGTTTTTGATCCCGCCAAACAGGGCCAGCTTGCCTTTGTTTTTCTCCTCAGTGAGGATGGCCGCCGCACCCACCTGGGCCAGGGCCTCGATGATGAGAACCCCGGGCATCACCCGGTAGCCGGGGAAATGGCCCTGGAAAAAGGGTTCGTCGGCGGTGACGCACTTCAGGCCCTTCGCACTCTCGCCGGGAACGCATTCCACGATCTTGTCCACCAGCAGAAAAGGGTAACGGTGGGGCAGGATGGCCTCAATCTGGTCAATATTCATCTCCATATACAGGAAACCTCCATTTTTTTGTAGGGGTTAATCCCATCTTTTCAACACAACAGCCGCGTTGTGTCCCCCGAAGCCCAGGGAGTTGGACAAGGCGATTTTAATGTCCGCCTGCCGGCCCTCGTTGGGTACAATGTCCAGGTCACAGGCCGGGTCGGGAACCTGATAGCCGATGGTGGGCGGAACAAAGCCCTCCTTCAGGGCCAGGGCGGTAAAGATAGCCTCCACCGCCCCGGCGGCCCCCAGCAGGTGGCCGGTCATGGACTTGGTGGAGCTGACCATCAGCTTATCCGCGTGCGCCCCGAAGACACTGCGGATGGCCGCCGTCTCGCTCTCGTCATTGAGGGGAGTGGAGGTGCCGTGGGTGTTGATGTATTCCACCGCCGTGGGGGCGATCCCGGCGTCTGCCAGGGCCTGGGCTATGCAGGCGGCGCCGCCCGTCCCGCCGGGGGCGGGGGCGGTGATATGGTGGGCGTCGCAGTTGGCGCCGTAGCCCGCCACCTCGGCGTAAATTTTCGCGCCCCTCTCCAGGGCGTGGTCCAGCTCCTCCAGCAGCAGGGCGCCCGCCCCCTCTCCCATCACAAAACCGGATCTCTCGGCGTCAAAGGGGATGGAGGCCCGGAGGGGATCGGTTCTCTCACACAGGGCCTTCATAGCGGTAAAGCCCCCCATGGCCAGGGGGGTGACAGCGGCCTCCGCTCCGCCGCACAGCATCACCTGGGCGTAGCCGTCCCGGATGTGGCGGAAGGCGTCGCCCACAGCGTTGGTCCCTCCGGCGCAGGCGGTGACCACGCAGGAGGACATCCCCCGAAAGCCGTACTGGATGGCAATGCGGCCCGCAGCCATGTTAGAGATGATCATAGGGATCATAAAGGGGGATACCGCGTCATATCCCCTCTCCTCTCCCCGTCGGTAGGCCTGGCCCACCGTCTCAAAGCCGCCGATCCCGCTGGAAAAGATGACGCCGCAGCGGTCCAGGTCCTCCGCCTCCCGGTTCAGCCCTGCGTCCGCCATGCACTCTTCGGCAGCAATGAGAGCCAGCTGGGTAAAGCGGTCCATTTTTTTACTCTCCCGCCTGCCCAGCAGGCCATCGACGTCCAGCCCCCGCACCTCGCCGGCCAGCTTCACTCTCATATTGGAGGTGTCGTACCGGGTAATGGGACCAATGCCGCACTTCCCGGCCTTAGCCGCCGCCCAGCTCTCGGATACGGAATTTCCCACCGGGTTGACGGTTCCCATGCCGGTGATTACCACTCTGCGTTTTTCCATTGTGTTTCTTCCCTTCTGCGCCAGTTGCTTCAGACGCTTTGTAGGGGCCACTGCCCTCAGCGGCCCGCAGGCAATTTCAGGCGGGCCGCCGTGGGCGGCGGCCTCTACAGAACATACAAGTCACACCGCCATGCCCCCGTCCACGCACAGCACCTGCCCGGTGATGTAGGCGGACTCCTTCTCCGCAAAGAACGCTGCCGCCCGGGCCACCTCTTCGGGGGAGCCGGGCCGTCCCTTGGGGATGGTCGCCAGCATGGCCTGCTTCGCCTTGTCGGGCAGGGCGGCGGTCATGTCGGTCTCAATCAATCCGGGGGCCACCGCGTTGACGGTAATATCCCGCCCGGCCAGCTCCTTGGCGGCTGCCTTGACCAGCCCAAGCACCCCCGCTTTACTGGCGGCGTAGGCGGTCTGACCCGGGTTGCCCCGCAGGCCCACCACGCTGGACAGGCAGACAATCCGCCCGTACTTCTGCCGCAGCATCACCCTGGCTGCCGCCCTGGTGCAGAAATAAGCACCCTTCAGGTTGGTATCCAGGGTCTTGGAAAAGTCCTCCTCCTTGGCGGTCATCAGCAGGCTGTCCCGGCTGACGCCGGCGTTGTTCACCAGAATATCCAGCCGCCCGAAGCGGTCTCTCACTGCTGCGATCAAAGTGTCGCAGGCGGCGGAGTCGGCCACGTCGGCCTGAAAAACCTCTGCCTCCACTCCCAGCGCCCGGCACAGCTGCACCGTCTCCTCTGCCGCCCGGCTGTTGCCCGCGTAGTTGACGGCCACCGCTGCCCCCCGCCGGGCCAGCTCCACACAGACGGCCCGTCCGATCCCTCGGCTGCCGCCGGTGACCAGGGCCACGTTTCCTTCCATACTCATGCCTGCCCTCCTTTCAGGGCGAACACCACACTGTGGAAGTCCGCCGCTGTGTCAATATGATAGGTCTTGATTCCGGGGGCCGTCTTTTTCAAGAAGCCGCACAGCACCTTCCCCGGCCCGATCTCCACCACTGTGTCGATGCCGTCCGCCTCCATGCGCCGGACGGTTTCCTCCCAGTAAACAGGGGACTGCACCTGCTTCTCCAGCAGGGCGGGGACACTGTCCCCCTCTTCCATAGGTCTCCCCTTGCAATTGAAGTAGACGGGCAGGGTCATGGACTGGAAGGGCAATGTTTTAAAGCGGGCTGCCAGGGCGTCTCCGGCGGGCCGCATCAGTCGGGTGTGGAAGGGGCCGCTCACCTTCAGCGGCATGCACCGCTTGGCGCCTAGCTCTTTTGCCAGCTCCCCGGCCCGGTCCACCGCCGGCTTCTCCCCGCCAATGACCAGCTGTCCGGGGCAGTTGTAGTTGCAGATCTGGACCACTCCCAGTTCCGAAGCCCGGTCGCAGGCAGTCTGGAGTTTCTCCCTCTCCAGGCCCAGCACGGCGGCCATCCCGCACTCCAAGCCGCTGGCGGCCTCCTCCATGACCCGTCCCCGAAAGGCCACCGTCGATATCACCGTCCCCCGGCTGAATACCCCGGCGGCGTACAGGGCGGAGTACTCCCCCAGAGACAGCCCCGCCGCGGCCTGGGGGCGGATTCCCTCCCGGTACAGCAGGTCGGTCACCCCCACGGCGAAAGCCGCCATACAGGGCTGGGTGAACCGGGTCTGAGACAGCTTCTCCTCCGGGCCGTCAAAGCACAGCTCCTTCAGGTCAAAATCTACCGGGGCGTGGTCAAACACATTGGCGAAGTCGGGAAATGCCTCATAAAAGTCCTTTCCCATGCCCACATGCTGGCTGCCCTGCCCGGCGTATACAAAGGCTAATTTCATTGGGAAACCTCCTCCGCCAGCCGGCGGACCGTCTCGTCACAGCCGGCACACAGCTCCTCCAGAATGGTCCGCAGGGGGCGGATCTCGTGGAGAAGCCCGGCGTTCTGGCCACACATCAGCGAACCCTTTTTCACGTCACCGTCGAAGACCGCCCGGCGCAGAGAGCCCAGCGTGAATTTCTCCAACTCCTCCCGACTGGCCCCGGCCCTCTCCTGCTTTAAATACTCCCGGGACATCTGGTTCTTTAATATACGAACTGGAGCGTTCACCGACCGGCCAGTGACGGTGGTGTCGCTGTCCTTGGCCTTCAAAATAGCCTGCTTGTAGTTGTCGTGAATGGGGCACTCCTGACTCACCAGCAGGCAGGTGCCCACCTGAGCGCCGCAGGCCCCCAGGGCAAAGGCGGCGGCCAGCTGTCTTCCGCTGGCGATGCCCCCGGCGGCGATGACGGGCAAATCGGTACACTCACACACCTGGGGCACCAGAGCCATGGTGGTCAGCTCCCCCACGTGGCCGCCGCTCTCGGTGCCCTCGGCGATAAAGCCGTCTACCCCCAGGGGTTCCAGCCGCTTCACCAGGGTGGTGGCGGGGACCACAGGGAATACCTTGATGCCTGCCTCCTTCCAGGCGGGGACAAACTGGCTGGGGACGCCCGCTCCGGTGGTGACCACCTTCACCTCCTCCTCAATGACCACCTGGGCCATCTCAGGGGCTGCGGGGTTCATCAGCATGATATTCACCCCGAAGGGCTTATCGGTTAGGGACTTGCAGGTACGGATTTGCTCCCGGAGTCGCTCCGCGTTCATGCCCCCCGCGCCGATCAGCCCCAGGGCCCCGGCGTTGGACACGGCGGCGGCAAACTCGCCGGTAGCAATGTTGGCCATGCCGCCCTGGATAATGGGGAACTCGGTCCCCAGGATTTCGTTTAATTTCATGTCTTCCACTCCTTTTGAATGGCAATACACCTATGTAGGGGCGGATAATATCCGCCCCCGAAAAACGCCGCATCTACCACTCCAGCAGCGCCCCGGCCCAGGTCAGGCCGCCGCCGAAGCCCACCATCAGCACCCGCATCCCCGGTTTCAGTGCGCCCGACTCCGCCAGCTCGTCCAGGGCGATGGGGATGCTGGCGGCGGAGGTGTTGCCGCAGCGGTCCATATTCTTAAAAAACAGACCCTCCCGGGCCTTCAGCCTCTTTGCCACAAAGTCGATAATCCGGGCGTTGGCCTGGTGGCAGACCACCAGGTCCAGGTCGTTGACGGAGGACAGGCCCTCCGCCGCTACAAGCTGACGGATGGATTTCTCCACCACCTCCACAGCAAAGCGAAACACCGCTTTTCCGTCCATTTGAATGGCGGAGGGGACTCTCCCCGGCCCCTGGACCCGGATGCTGTCCGGGTCGCCCCGGGAGCCGAACACCGTGTGCCAGCTCCGGGACTCATCCCGGCGGACCACCGCCGCCCCCGCCCCGTCCCCAAAGAGGACGCAGGTGCTGCGGTCGTCGTGGTCCATCACCCGGCTGATGACCTCCGCTCCCACCACCAGGGCACAGGGACGGGGAGAATCTGCCAGCAGGGCGTGGGCGGTTTTCAGGCCGTAGAGAAAGCCGGCGCAGGCGGCGTTCAGGTCGAAGCAGACCGTGTCCTCCTCCAGCCCCAGCTCCCGCTGGAGCAGGCAGGCGGTGGAGGGGCTGGCGTGGTCGGGGGTGAAGGTGGCCGTCAGGCACACCCCAATGTCCGCCGCTTTTACCCCAGCCCTCTCCATGGCCTGACGGGCGGCGGCGGCGGCCAGGTCCAGGCCGGTCTCCTCTGTGCAGAAATGCCGCTGGTGTATTCCGGTGCGGCTGAACACCCACTCATCGCTGGTGTCCACCCTGCGGCTCAGCTCTTCGTTGGTGACCACCCGCTTCGGAAGACACCGGCCGGTGGCTAAAATCCGGGGTGCACTCATGTCTCCTCCCTCCTCGCTAGGGACATATTCTGCCCCATGGCGCGGAACATCTCATATCTCTGCTTGGCCAGGGCCGGACCTTTCAGCTTCTCCAGGGCGGCCAGCTCCTTCACCAGGGCGGCGTCCACCGTGCGGAAGACGGCCTCCCAGTCGGTGTGGGCGCCCTCCTCGGGCTCCCTCAGCACCCCCTGAACAATCCCGCCCCGGCGCAGGTCCTGGGCGGTGAGTTTCATCACGCCGCAGGCCTCCCCGGCCCGGGCGGCGTCTTTCCACAGAATAGAGGCGAAGCCCTCAGGCGAGAGAACAGAGTACGCCGCGTGCTCCAGCATGAGTACTCGGTTGGCCACGGCCAGGGCCAGCGCCCCGCCGCTGTTCCCCTCGCCGGTGATGACGGCGATAACGGGCACTTCCAGGGCGCTCATCAGGGCCAGGCACTGGGCAATGGCCTCCCCCTGTCCCCTCTCCTCCGCCTCTTTTCCCGGGTAGGCCCCCGGTGTGTCCACAAAGGTAATGATGGGCCGGCCAAATTTCTCCGCCTGGCGCATCAGCCGCTGGGCCTTGCGGTAGCCCTCAGGGGAGGGCATCCCAAAGTTACAGCGCAGGTTCTCTTCCAGGTCCTTCCCCTTCCGGTGGCCGACCACCGTGACGGGCCTGCCATGGAACCGGGCAATGCCCCCTAAAATGCTGGGGTCCTCGCCGGAAAGCCGGTCCCCCCGCTGCTCGAAGAAGTCGGTAAACAGGGCGGTGATAAAGTCCGCCGCCCCCGGCCGCCCCGGGTTGCGGGCAAGCTTCACCTTTTCCTCCGGTGTATAGCGGCTCATATGCGTCCCCCCTTCTCGTGGAGGGCCAGTAGCTGGGACAGCACCGCCCTCCACTCACTCCTGGGGACGATCCGGTCCAGAAAGCCGTGGGAAAGAAGGTACTCAGCCCGCTGAAAGCCCTTGGGCAGCTGTTCTTTGATGGTCTGCTCGATCACCCGCGGGCCGGCAAAGCCGATGAGGGCCCCGGGCTCGGAGAGCAGGAAGTCTCCCAAAGAGGCAAAGCTGGCCGTCACCCCGCCGGTGGTGGGGTGGGTAAAGCAGGAGATGTACAGCCCGCCTCCCCTCTGAAATCGCTGAATGGCGGCGGCGGTCTTGGCCATCTGCATCAGCGAGAAAATGCCCTCCTGCATCCGGGCCCCGCCGCTGGCGGAAAAAATAATCAGGGGCAGCTTTTTCCGGGCGGCGTACTCGGCGGCCCTGGTCACCTTTTCCCCCACCGCCGTGCCCATGCTTCCCATGAGAAAGCGGCTGTCCAGCACGGCGAAAACCGCCTTTCGGCCCTCAATTTTGCCCAAGGCGGCCACAGCGGCATCTTTCAGGCCGGTCTCCTCCTCCAAGCCGGCCAGCTTGGCCGGATAGCCCGGGAAAGACAGGGGATCGGCGGGGGACAGTCCCTCCTCCAGCTCCTGAAAGGAGCCGGGATCCAGAATGTTGGCCAGCCGGTAGTAGGCGCCGACGGGAGTGTGAAAGGAGCACCTGGGACACACCCACAGTCTACGGTTCCACTCCAAGTCGCTGCTCTCCGTCCCGCAGAAGGGGCATTTCGTCCGCCTGGAGAAGGCGATCTTCTCCTCCCGCATGGCCTGATAAACCAACAGCCGGTCACGGCGGCGGGAAAATGTTCGATTCATGTCTCTTCCTCCATCAGCCGGTCACAGGTACGGGTCAACTCCAACAGTCGGTCCAGGTTTTTATCCAAAAATCCGGTGTCATACTGCCCCCGGACAAATGCGGGGTCATGCATCATCAGGTGGGCCAGAGGGGCGTTGGTGGGGAAGCCCTCAATAATCAGCTCCTCCAGAGCCCGGCGCATCCGGCGGATGGCCTCCAGCCGGGTGGCGCCGTGGGTCAGCACCTTGGCCACCAGGGAGTCGTAGTAGGGGGGCACCTCATAACCGGTGTACAGGGCGGTGTCCACCCGCACCCCCGGTCCCCCGGGCAGGTGCAGGAAGTCCACCGTCCCCGGACAGGGCGCAAAATCCCTCTCCGGGTCCTCGGCGTTGATCCGGCACTCGATGGCGTGGCCGGACGTCTGAACATCCTCCTGGCCAAAGGACAGGGGCAGGCCGGCAGCCACCCGCAGCTGCTCCTTCACCAGGTCGACACCGGTAACCAGCTCGGTAACCGGATGCTCCACCTGGATACGGGTGTTCATTTCAATAAAGTAAAAGGAACCGTCTGGGGCCAGAACAAACTCTACCGTCCCCGCGCCCACGTAGCCCGCCGCCTTGGCGGCGGCCACAGCGGCCCGGCCCATCTCCTCCCGCAGGGCGGGGGGAAGGACCGGGGATTCCTCCACCAGCTTCTGCCGGCGGCGCTGGATAGAGCAGTCCCTCTCGCCCAAGTGGACCACATTTCCCTGACTGTCCGCCATGATCTGAAACTCGATGTGCCGGGGATTGACCACCAGCTTCTCCAGATAGAGCTCTCCGTCGCCGAAGCAGGCCACGGCTTCCGCTTTGGCCTCCTTCCAGGCCCGGTCTATCTCCTCAGGGCTGTTCGCCTGGCGCATGCCCCGGCCGCCGCCCCCGGCGGAGGCCTTCAGCAGCACGGGACAGCCCACCTTCTCCGCCAATGCTCTGGCCTGGCGGACATGTTTCACCGGTCCGTCCGACCCGGGCACCACCGGCACTCCGGCTCTCCGGGCCAGGGTGCGGGCGGCGGCCTTGCTGCCCAGCTTTCGAATGACATCCCCCGGCGGGCCGATATACTTCAGCCCCGCCTGAACGCACCGGTCGGCAAAGTCCGGGTTTTCCGACAGAAAGCCGTAGCCCGGATGGAGTGCGTCGCAGCCGGTGGCCAGGGCCGCCGAGAGGATGGCATCCTGATTCAGGTAGCTGTCCGCCGCCCTGGCGGGACCGATGCACAGTGATCGTGTGGCCAGCTGGGCATGGAGGGCGCTCTCGTCGGCCCCGGACCAGACGGCCACCGTCTCCACATCCAGCTCCCGGCAGGCCCGGATAATCCGCAGGGCAATCTCCCCCCGGTTGGCGATCAATACACGTTTGAGCATGGTCTCACGTCCTCCGGATGCGAAACAGGGGGGTACCCACCCCCACCGCCTCGCCGTCCTGAACCAAAATCTCCTCCACCACGCCGTCGGCGGGGGCGGGCACTTCGCTCATCATTTTCATGGCCTCGATGAGGCACAGGGTGTCCCCTTTCTTCACCGCAGCCCCCGGAGTGACATAGGGGGGCTCCTCCGGCGCGGGGGCGGCATAAAATACCCCCACCAGGGGGGCGGTCACCGCCTCCCCCTTCTCCTCCGCCTCCCGAGCAGCCGGGGCGGGAGCGGCGGTCACTGCGGGGGCGGCGGCCGTCTCCCGGCGCAGGGATATCCTCTCCCCTGCCTTCTCCCACTCCAGGGCCGTCAGCCCGGAGGCGGCAAAGCGGTCCATCAGACCGTATATTTCCTGTAATTCCATAAGAGCCCGTTTACGCCTGTTTGCTCTTGATGTAGTCCAGAATGTCCTGAACGGTGTGAATCTTTTCCAGGTCCTCATCCTCAATGCCCGCGCCCAGCTTCTCCTGGAGGGCCATGGACAGCTCCACGATCTCCAGGGAGTCGGCCTCCAGGTCCTCAATCAGGTTAGTGCTCAGGCTAACGTCTCCGGCGTCGCAGCTCAGGGTCTCCACAATGATGTCTCTCACATTTTCAAAGGTAACTTCCATCTGAATCTACCGTCCTTTCCAAAATACGGCGTGCTGTTCCACGCTAATCTCAAGTATTTTATCTAAAGTTTTTTAACTAAAATACTTGAACCTTATTATAGAGGCTGTCGCCCATATGTCAAGGAAAATTTTCCCGCCTCTCCCCTTTTCTCCGTTTCTCACAAAGTCCGTCCCAATTTTCACCACCCGTCTCTCTATTTTCCAAAGGCCCGCGTCCGCACCTGAAGCTGCCGGACGGACGAAGGATTCAGGGTAAAAAAAGATGGACACCGCCCAAAGGCGGTGTCCCTGTGGAATGATAATCAGCGTCCAGGCTTAAAGCCGTCCTTCAGACTGACGGCCCGGTTGAAGACCAAGGCGCCGGGGGTAGAGTCCTTGCTGTCGGCGCAGAAGTAGCCCAGGCGGAGGAACTGGAAGCGGTCGGTGGGCTGGGCGGCGGCCAGGGAGGCCTCCAACTTGCAGCCCTTCAGCACCTCCAAAGAGCCGGGGTTCAGGCAGTCCAGGAAATTCTTGTCACCGCTGTCGGGGTCGGGGTCACTGAACAGGTTGTCATACAACCGGACCTCCGCGTCCACGGCGGTGGCGGCGTCCACCCAGTGGATGGTAGCCCCCTTCACCTTTCGACCGTCGGCGGGATCTCCTCCCCGGCTGTCCGGGTCATACTCGGCGGCAATCTCGGTGATGTTGCCAGCCTCGTCGGTCTGGTAGCCCACGCACTTAATGAGGTAGGCCCCCTTCAGCCGGCACTCGGGGCCGCCGGGGTAGAGCCGCTTGTACTTGGGCACGGGCTCAGGCAGGAAGTCTTCCGCCTCCACCCACAGCTCCCGGGAGAAGGTAACCTCCCGTGTCCCTGCCGCAGGATCCAGAGGGTTGTTTTCCACGGTGAGGGTTTCGCTTTGGCCGGCGGGGTAGTTGGTGATCACCAGCTTAACAGGCCGCAGCACGGCCATCACCCGCCGTGCGTGGTCGTTCAGGTCCTCCCGCAGGCAGTGCTCCAAAAAGCCGTACTCCACCGTGGAGGTGTTCTTGGCCACGCCGATGCGGTCGCAGAAGTTTCGAATGGAGGCGGGGGTATAGCCCCGGCGGCGCAGGCCGCACAGGGTGGGCATACGGGGGTCGTCCCAGCCGGAGACGTAGCCCTCCTCCACCAGCTTTCTCAGCTTCCGCTTGGACATGACGGTATAGTTAATGCCCAGCCGGGCAAATTCAATCTGCCGAGGGCTGGAGGGCACATCAGTGTTGTTGATGACCCAGTCGTACAAAGGCCGGTGATCCTCATACTCCAGGGAACACAGGGAGTGGGTAATGCCCTCCAATGCGTCCTGAATGGGGTGGGCGAAGTCGTACATGGGGAAGATGCACCACTTGGTGCCCTGGCGGTGGTGCTCAATAAAGCGGATGCGGTAGAGGACCGGGTCGCGCATATTGAAGTTGCCGCTGCTGAGGTCGATCTTGGCCCGGAGGGTGTACTTGCCCTCGGGGAACTCACCAGCCCGCATGCGCTGGAACAGGTCCAGACTCTCCTCCATGGGCCGGTCCCGCCAGGGGGAGCGGGCAGGGGTGTTCACATCCCCCCGATACTCCCGAAACTGCTCCGGGGTGAGCTCGCACACGTAGGCCAGCCCCTTCTTAATCAGGCCGACGGCCAGCTCGTAGGTCTTTTCAAAGTAGTCGCTGCCATAGAAGAACCGGTCTCCCCAGTCGAAGCCCAGCCAGTGAATGTCCTCCTTGATGGCGTCCACAAACTCGGTGTCCTCCTTGGCCGGGTTGGTGTCGTCCATGCGCAGGTTGCAGATGCCGCCGAACTTCTCAGCGGAACCAAAGTCAATAATCAGGGCCTTGCAGTGGCCGATGTGCAGATAGCCGTTGGGCTCAGGCGGGAAACGGGTATGCACCTGCATCCCGGCGCAGCGGCCTCCGGGAGCGATGTCCTCCTGAATGAACTGGTGAATAAAGTTCTGGCTTTCGGTCGTACTCTCCTCCGGGGCTGCAGTTTTAATCTCGTCGGACATGGTTCTCTCCTCCTTTGTCAATGGGGTTATTTTACACCAGAATGTCTTTCCTTGCAAGTATTTCCTGAAGGCTCTTGTTTCATCGCTGGAAACAGGGTATAATAAAGCTGTTGACAAACAGGCTGTAGGGGGCGGCGCCCCGGCAACCCCTACAGCGGGCAGGAGGTCATCATGACATACGACATCATCGTGCTGGGCAGCGGTCCCGCAGGGCTGGCGGCGGCGGTGGCCGCCCGAGGCCGGGATAAGCGTGTTCTGGTCATCGGCGCCCGCTGGCAGGACAGCCCGCTGGCCAAAGCGGAACAGGTGGACAACTACCTCGGCCTGCCGGGCCGAACGGGCCTGGAGCTGCTGGAGGAATTTTACCGCCACGCCTCCTCCCTGGGGGCGGAGTTCATCGTGGGCAAGGCCCTGTCCCTGCTGGCCTGGAACGGCTTCTCCATCACCGCAGGCAGTCAGGTGTACCAGGGGAAGGCCCTGATCCTGGCCCCCGGCGTGGTGCGTCAGGCCAAGTACCCCGGCGAGGCCGAGTTCTTGGGCCGTGGGGTGAGCTACTGCGCCACCTGCGACGGGATGCTCTACCGGAACAAACCGGTCACTGTGGTGGGCCTGGCCCCGGACGCCCCCCAAGAGGCCAACTATCTGCACAGTCTGGGCTGTCAGGTAGTCTATGTCTCCCCTCACCGCCCCCAGGGGCTGGACGGGGATATCCCCTATAGAAAGGCCGGCAAACTGGCCGTCAAGGGGGAGACGACGGTCACCGGGTTGGAGGCCGACGGCGCCCTTCTGCCCTGCGCCGGGGTATTTATCCTGCGCCGGGCGGTGGCCCCCGCCGATCTGCTGCCCTCTCTGGAAACCGAGGAGGGAATCATCCGGGTGGACCGCCGCATGGCCACCAACATCCCCGGCGTCTTTGCCGCAGGCGACTGCACCGGCGGACCTCTCCAGGTGTCCAAGGCGGTAGGCGAGGGGCATGTCGCCGCCCTGTCCGCCTGTGAGTATCTAGATTCGAACCCGTAGGGGCGGTATTCCCCGCCCGTCTTTGCGGCGCACCCTGCGTACCCCTTTGGGCAGATGATATCCGCCCCTCAAATAATCAACCAAGGAAAGGAAACGAATCATGATCCATTTCAATAATGAGACCTTTGAAAAGGCCCTCAGCGAGGGCGAACTGATGATGGTAGACTTCTGGGCCGAGTGGTGCGGACCCTGCCAGATGCTGGGTCCCCTCATCGAAAGTCTGGCGGAGAAGTACGAGGGCAAAGCCGTCATCGGCAAGGTAAACACCGACGAGGAGGGGGAGCTGGCCATGCGGTACGCCGTAATGAATATCCCCACCGTCATTTTCTTCAAGAACGGCAAAGAGATTGACCGTCTGGTGGGCGTCATGCCCCCCGACGCCTTCATCCAGGTGCTGGAGAAAAATCTGTAATCACTCTCCCCCGGAGTTCCTCTCCGGGGGACATTTTTATGAGAGGGCCGGAGATACCACACTTCTTCCGCTTTGAAGGGGGCTCTCCTTCCAGCGGGCAGTCCCATATAAAAAAGCACTTGACACATGTCCGAAATCGGACTATAATCCCATAAGTCCGGATTCGGACATTCCATTCAGGAGGACACGCCATGGAACATCTGACCTTTTTCCAGTTCAACGCCGCCGGCAGCCGTATGCACAAGGAGGAGGACGGCCTCTATCGCCATCTGGCCCGCCACTTCGGCCTGTCGGAGTGCAGACTCTGGATTTTGTACACGCTGGAGGCCTCTCCGGAGCCCGTTACCCAGACGGAGCTGTGCGACTATCTGTCTCTCAGCAAACAGACGGTCAACTCCGGTTTGAAGCAGCTGGAGCAGGAGGGGTACATTTGCCTATCCGACGGACCCGGGCGGCGGAAGTATCTCCATCTCACCGACGTGGGCCGGGCGCTGGCGGAGAGAACCGTCCGCCCCATTCTGGCGGCGGAGGAGAGGGCCTTCCTCGGCCTGGCCGAGGCGGAACGGGCCAGTCTGCTGGCCCTGGAGAGAAAATATCTCTCGCTGCTGTCCCGGGAAACAGATCAAATCTTTCAATCATCCCAGGAGGAATAGATTTTCATGCAAATCAAGCTTTCCGATCACTTCACCTACAGCAAATTGATTCGTTTTACCCTGCCTTCTATCATCATGATGATTTTCACCTCAATTTATAGTGTGGTGGACGGCCTGTTTGTCTCCAACCTGGTGGGAGAAAACGCCCTCTCGGCGGTAAACATCATCTTCCCCGTGTCCATGATCCTGTCCGCCGCCGGCTTCATGCTGGGTTCCGGCGGCAGCGCGGTGGTGGCCCGTACCATGGGGGAGGGCAAGCGGGAGCTGGCCAACCGTTACTTCTCCATGATCGTCCTGGTGGTGCTGGGGCTGGGTACGGTGTTTTCCCTAGGGGGCGCGCTGCTGATCCAACCCATTGCCCGGCTGGCCGGGGCCAGCGATCTGCTGATGGACGACTGCATCGCCTACGGCCGCGTTCTGCTGGGCGGCAGCGCCGTGTTTATGCTCCAGGTAGCTTTTCAGGTCTTTTTCGTCACCGCCGAGCTTCCCAAAACGGGCCTGTTCTTCTCCCTGGCCGCCGGGTGTACCAACATCGTCATGGACTATGTTCTCATCGGCCCTTTGAACATGGGCATCGTCGGAGCGGCCTGGGGGACGGTACTCAGCTATGCCGTGGGCGGACTGCTGCCCCTGATCTACTTCTTAAAACCTCCCAGAGGGGCCCTGCGGCTGTGCCGGACCCGTCTCTACACTCGGGAGCTGAAAAACGCCTGCGCCAATGGCTCCTCCGAGCTCATGAGCAACCTGTCCGCCTCAGTGGTAAGTATCCTGTTCAACCTGCAGCTCATGCGCATCATCGGAGAATCCGGGGTGGCTGCCTACTCGGTGATGATGTATGTGGACTTCGCCTTCGCCGCCGTTTTTCTGGGCTTCTCCATGGGTGTGGGTCCCATCATCAGCTTCCATTTCGGGGCCGCGAATCATACGGAGCTGAACAATGTCTTTTTGAAGAGCATGTCGACCATCACCGTCTCTTCTCTGGCCATGGTGGCCCTGTCGGAGCTGCTGGCCCAACCTCTGGCCGCCGCCTTCGTAGGCTACAGCCCGGCGCTGATGGAACTGACTGTCCACGGCTTTCGCATCTTCGCTTTGAGCTACCTCTTTGTTGGCTTTGGCATCTACGGCTCCGCCTTTTTCACCGCCCTGTGCAACGGTCCGGTGTCCGCTCTGATCTCCTTCCTGCGCACCTTCCTGTTCCGGGGCGGAATGGTTCTCCTTCTCCCCCTGGTACTGGACCTGGACGGCATCTGGCTGGCCGTGGTGGTCGCCGACGTCCTGGGCGCCGCCGTAGCCCTGGGGTTTATCTGGGGGTATCGGAAGCGGTATCACTACCTTCAGGGGACTCCAGCAGCGTAATCTTCGTCTCCGGAGCCGAGATATATAATTCCTCGCACTCCAGCTGGGCGTCTTCCAAAATTCTCATGGCTTTCTCTGTGGCCCGAAACAACTTGAGATACATTTCTTTGTAGTCCGGCATAGATGTCATCTCCCACATTTTTATCAATAGTAACACATAAGTACTCACTCGTCAACATATGTGTTCAAGATTCGAGTGCATTTCGGTTACACTCCCTATAGAGGTGAGAACATGTCCGAAATGCTGCTGGATTCCCGCGTCGTAGGAGAAGTGATCGTCAAATACAGAACAGACAAGGGCATGACTCAAGAGGTTCTCAGCGGACTGGCCGGGATTGGGCGCAGCCACCTCAGCGCCATCGAGCGCGGGGAGCGCAAACCGACACTGGAGACACTGTACCGCCTCAGCCTCGCCCTTGATGTTAAAATGAGCACCATTGTCCGTTCAATTGAAAACAGCTTGGAATCGTGAAAATTCCTCTTGCATATTCCGATACAGCTGTGATATAATGGCATTAGCTAGGAACTGTGAAGAGATCCATGGCCCTTACGCAAAATCGGCCCCTCGGAGAAACATCCATCTCCGAGGGGCCATTTGTCAACTGCCCTTGCAAACCACAAAGCAACTGCGCAATTTGAACTGTTTTCCTGAAAATTTTCCCTCTTTCCCCCATTGACAAACTCTGTTTTCACTGATATAATTTCCCCATCCTTAATACAAATAATTATTATTAAGAAAGTGAGGACTACATTATGCCTGAACTGAAGGGAAGCAAAACCGAACAAAATCTGTGGACTGCCTTTGCCGGGGAAAGTCAGGCCCGGAACAAGTACACCTATTTCGCCTCCAAGGCCAAGAAAGACGGCTTTGTCCAGATCGCGAAACTCTTTGAGGAGACCGCCGCCAACGAGAAGGAGCACGCTGAGATCTGGTTCAAGCTTCTGGGCGGCATCGGCACCACCGCCGAAAATCTGGAGGCAGCCGCCGCCGGAGAGAACTACGAGTGGACCGACATGTATGCCAAGATGGCCCAGGAGGCCCGCGAGGAGGGCTTTGAGGACATCGCCTTTCTGTTTGAAGGGGTTGCCAAGATTGAGAAGGAGCACGAGGAGCGTTACCGCAAGCTGCTGGCCAACGTGAAGGACGGCCTGGTCTTCTCCCGCGAGGGTGACATGATCTGGCAGTGCTCCAACTGCGGCCACATCCACGTGGGTCCCAAGGCCCCGGAGGTCTGCCCCGTGTGCGCCCATCCCCAGGCGTATTTCTGTCTCAAGGCGGAAAATTACTAAGCCATAGAACGGCGGCGGAATACACCAAAAAACTCCCTGCGATTTCGTGAAAAGCGATCAACAAATTCGAAGCGGCAAGGCGAAAAGCCCTGCCGCTTCGATTGATTTTGTCTTAAACGTTCCGGATGGAATCGATGCTCCCGGCGATCTGCCGGGCCACATCTGGGTTGTTCATGGTGTACAGGTGGATACCCTCCACGCCGCCGGCGATAAGGTCGGAAATCTGGTCGATGGCGTAGGCGATGCCGGCCTCCCGCAGAGCGTCTGGGTGGTCGCCGTACCGGGCCAGGATTCGGGTAAGCTTACTGGGCAGGCTGGCCCCGCACATGGACACCATCCGCTGAATGGAGTTTCTGGACAGCACGGGCATAATGCCCGCCTCAATGGGAACGTTAATCCCCGCGATCCGTGCCCTCTCCAAAAAGCGGAAAAAGTCCTCGTTGTCAAAGAATAGCTGGCTGACCAGATGCTGGGCTCCGGCGTCCACCTTCTCCTTCAGGCGGCGGATATCGCTGACCAGATCCGGGCTTTCGATGTGTCCCTCCGGGTAGCAGGCGGCGGAAACTCCAAAATCCCCCCGGGCCCGGATGTAGGACACCAGCTCGCTGGCATAACGGAAGTCTGTTTTTGGAGGGTAATCCGGGTTCACATCCCCCCGCAGGGCCAGAACATTTTCCACTCCGTCCGCCTTCAGGTCAGCCAGCAGCTGATCCACGTCCTCTTTTCCGGCGGCCACGCAGGTCAGGTGGGCCATGGCGGGGATGTGGTAGCGGTTTTCAATGAGGGACGCGATCTCCCGGGTGGTTTGGTTCACCTGGGACCCTCCCGCTCCAAAGGTGACGCTGATGAAGTCGGGGCGGATATCCTTCAGGCCGTCCAGGGTTTTATAAATACTGTCCACTGGGGCGTCCTTTTTGGGCGGAAACACCTCGCAGGAAAAGACAGTCCGCCCCTGTCCAAACAGGTCGCGCAGTTTCATAATCATTCCTTCTTTCCAGAGAAATTCGATCCAATCACAAGAAATCTACTTTTTGCAGGGGCGGATATCATCCGCCCGCAGGATACCAACCAATCTAACGATCAAAGAGGGCGGGTAATACCGGCCCCTACAGGGGATGGTATCAGCATGTTTGAGAATTTCTCTAAATATCCAGCTCCAGCAACACCGGGCAGTGGTCGCTGCCTTCCACATCGGAGAGGATTTCCGCCCGAAGGATTTTCTCTCGCAGCCGGTCAGAGACGATAAAGTAGTCGATGCGCCACCCGGCGTTGTTCTTTCGGGCACTAAAGCGGTAGGACCACCAGGAGTAGGCCCCCTCCCTGTCGGGGTAGAGGTATCGGAAGGAGTCGGTAAAGCCGGAGGAGAGCAGCACGGTCATTTTCTCCCTCTCCTGGTCGGAGAAACCGGCGTTGTCCCGGTTTGTTTTTGGGTTTTTCAGGTCGATCTCCTCATGGGCCACGTTCAAATCGCCGCAGTAGACCACCGGCTTGGTCTTGTCCAGGGACAGCAGGTAGTCCCGCAGGTCCTCTTCCCACTTCATCCGGTAGTCGATGCGCTTCAGGCCGTCCTGAGAGTTGGGGGTGTAACAGCACACCAGGTAAAATTTCTCATACTCCAAGGTGATGAGCCGTCCCTCGTGGTCATGCTGGTCGATGTCCATGCCGCAGGCTGCGGCGATGGGGGCGTGGGGGGTAAAGACGGCAGTTCCGGAATACCCCTTCTTCTCGGCGGAGTTCCAAAATTCCAAAACGCCCTCCCCCAGGGGGACGTCCGCTTGGCCCTTCTCCATCTTGGTCTCCTGAAGACAGAGAAAGTCGGGCTTTTGCCCCTGATAGAAGTCCAAAAATCCCTTCTTCATGCAGGCCCGCAGGCCGTTGACGTTCCAGGAAATGAATGTCATAGGAGTACTCCTTCAAGCTGGTTGTTTAGATAGATCAATGATTGAGCACCCGCACCCTTATCATGTTGGGGATGGCCCGCAGCTCCTCCACGGCCTCCTCGGTGAGGCGGGTGTTCACGTCTACCATGGTGTAGGCGTAGTCCTTCTTAGACTTGTTGGTCATGTTTTCCACGTTGATGTGGTCGTCGGACAGGGTGGTCATAATCTGTGTCAGCATAGCGGGGACATTTTTGTGAATCAGACAGATCCGGGCGATACCGCTCCACTCCTGGGCCACATTGGGCAGGTTGACGGAGTTTGTGATATTGCCGTTGAGCAGGTAATCCCGGAGCTGCCGGGCGGCCATCACCGCACAGTTCTCCTCGCTCTCCGGGGTGGAGGCCCCCAGGTGGGGCAGTGCGATCACATTTTTAGCGGTGGTAATCCGGTCGTCGGGGAAGTCGGTGACATACTTGGCCACCCGTCCCGACTCCAGGGCGGCGATCATGTCCTCGTCGTTGACCAGCCCGCCCCTGGCCAGATTGAGAACCCGCACCTGGCCCTTCATCTTGGAAATGGCCTCGGCGTTGATAAAGTCCTTGGTGGAACCGTTGTAGGGCACGTGAATGGTGATGTAGTCAGACACCCGGTACAGCTCCTCCACGTCCTTCACCACGTGGACATGGCGGTCCAGGCGCAGGGCCGCGTCCACCGACAGGAAGGGATCATAGCCGTAGACGTCCATCCCCAGATCCAGGGCGATGTTGCACACCAGGGCACCGATGGCCCCCAGTCCGATCACGCCCAAAGTCTTCTTGTACAGCTCCGGGCCGACGAAAGCGGACTTGCCCTTCTCCACGGCGGCGGCCACATCCACCTTGGGGGTATGGGCCTGCTCCTGCAGCCAGTCGGCCCCGCCCAGGATGTCCCGGGAGGCCACCAACATGGCGGCGATGACCAGCTCCTTCACGGCGTTTGCGTTGGCGCCGGGGGTGTTGAACACCACCACTCCGTTCTCGGAGCAGCGGTCGATGGGGATGTTGTTGGTGCCCGCCCCGGCCCGGGCGATGGCCCGCAGGGAGTCGGGAAAGACATAGTCGTGCATAGGAGCGGAGCGGACCAGAATACCGTCCTCGTTTTCCAGCTCGTTCCCCACCTGAAAGCGGTCCCGGTCCAGCCGGGCCAGGCCCACAGAGGAAATTTTGTTCAGTGTTTTAATACGGTACATGGAAATTACCTCAGATTCTCAATTAAAATGTTTGTAGGGGGCGGATACCATCCGCCCGCGCAATCATGGGGTGTATGTCGTGATCTCGGGCGGGTAATACCCGCCCCTACGTCCTCTCGTCCGTCAGCCCCACCAGATAGTCCAGCGAGACATGGTAGAACTTTGCCATTTGGACAAGAATGGGTGCGGTTGGTTCCCGCTCATCGGTTTCGTAACGTTGATAGGAGTTTAATGAGATACCCAGTTCATGGCTTACCTCTTTCTGCGTCATATCTCGTTCTTTGCGGAGAAGGGAAAGCCGCTCTGCCAGTATCAACATTTCTATCCCGCCCCCTTGACACAATCGCGGCTCAAAACAGCTCACACCCGTACCCGCGCCTTCAGCTTCACGCCGTCCAGGGCGGGGGCGATGACGATAAACAGCGCGCCGCTGCCGACGCCCTGGACCAGGGTGCCCAAAAACTGGGGGACAAAGGCGGCCATAGTCCCGGCCATGGCGCAGCCGGCCAGGGCGTAGGCGGCCGGAGAGAACAGTCCGGCCAGCACCACGGCGGCGATATTCCGGCGGCACAGAAGTCTCTCCCCCTTGCTGGTGAAGAATAGCACAATCACCGCCTTGATCATTAAGGTGGGCAGCACCCACACCGGGGCGGTAAGCAGGTCGGCCAGTCCCGCGCCAATGGCGGCCGCGGCCGCGGCGAAGGGGGCGGGCAGCAGGCAGGCGGCCAGATAGATCAGCGCGTCGCCCAGGTGGATGTAGCCCCCGGTGGGGATGGGAATGTGGAGCATATAGGCCGTCATAATGGTGATGGCCGCGGCAAACAGGGCGGTGAGGACCAGCTGAAGCAGAAACTGGTGATTTTTATGTCTTTGCAGCATGGAAATTCCTCCCTACAAATTGCGATGACATCCAGAGTATACGACAAATTTCCTACTTTATCAATAGGATAACTTATCTTTTATTGTTCCTCTCAAAGGCCCGAATGAAATCACACAGCTTCTCCACACCCTCCACCGGCATGGCGTTGTAGATGGAGGCCCGCATTCCGCCGGTCTTCCGGTGTCCCTTCAGGTTGACAAAGCCGGCCTGTGCGGCCTCCTGGACGAATTTGGTGTCCAGGGCCTCGTCCCCGGTGCGGAAGGTGACGTTCATCCCGGAGCGGGAGTCCTTGTCCGCGTGGCAGGTGAACAGCCGGGAGGCGTCCAGCACGTCGTAGAGAAGGCCGGCCCGCTGCCATTTCAGCTTTTCCATCCCCTCCAAGCCTCCGTTTTCCTCCACCCAATCCAGCACCAGGCCCAGCATGTAAATGCACCAGCAGGGCGGGGTGTTGTACATAGAGTCCTTGTCGATCATGGTTTGGTAATTCATCATCAGGGGGGTATAGGGCGTCTCGCGGCCCTGAAGACCATCCTTGATGATGACCACTGTCAGTCCGGCGGGGGCCATGTTCTTCTGTGCCCCGGCGTAGATAATGCCGAATTTAGACACATCCACCGGCATGGACAGAATATCAGAGGACATGTCGCACACCAGGGGCACGTCCCCGGTCTCGGGGACATAGTTCCATTCGGTGCCGTAGATGGTGTTGTTGGCGCAGTAATAGAAGTAACTGGCTTCTTTGTCCAGCTTCAGCGCCTCCTGCCGGGGAATGTAGCAGTGGTTCCGGTCGCTGGTGTCGCAGGCCAGGGTGATTTCACCGTACTTCCCGGCCTCTTTACAGGCCAGTGAGGAGAAATTGCCGGTGACAGCGTAGTTGGCCCTGCCCGTTCTGCCCATCAGGTTCAGCGGGATCATGGAGAACTGACCGGAGGCGCCCGTCTGAAGGAACAGGATATGGTATCCCTCGGGGATGTTCATCAGCCGGCGCAGCTTGTCCTGGGTCTCCTGAAAGATATCCAAAAACACCTTGGACCGGTGGCTCATTTCCATCACGGACATACCGCAGCCCCGGTAGTTGGTAATCTCCGACCCGGCGCGCTCCAGCACGGACAGCGGCAGTACGGAGGGGCCGGCGGCAAAGTTGTAAACACGGGAATTGCTCATTGAGAAAAGCCCCTTTCTACATGAAATTAATTTACAATTCAGTACAGCGGCGTATACAACCATTCATTATAGACCCGGAAAAAAAGGGTGTCAATGGCAAAAGAAAATAAGTTGATCGCAGGTCTCCATATGGAACCATTTTCTCCAGAAACTGTATATATTGCACAAAAATTAGAACCTGTTTTTATGTATATTAGATAAAACCGGGCTTGACGCAGACTGTCCCCGCCTGCTAAAATACGGGAAACCGTTGAACAGGCGGTTTATCACGCGGCATTTGCCGCAGGAACAAAATTGTTTTGAACGGAACGCAAGGAGGTCTTTGCTATGTTTAGAGAAATTGAGATTCGGAACGAGGCGCAGGTTGAAAAAATCAACCAGCTGGCATGCGACGCCCCCTACGAGGTTTGGCTGAGCTCCGGCAGCGTGATGCTGGATGCCCGCTCTCTGCTGGGTCTGTTCGCCCTGGTGGGCAAGAAGGCCCATGTAGTGGTGGAGGACCATGTCACCCCCCGCTCCTTCCAGAAGCTGGTCACCAAAATGGCCCGATAAATTTCTGTAAAAAAACTCCCCGACCGTATTACGATCGGGGAGTTTTTGTCACTCTACAGCCTTTTTTGCGGCGTCCAGGTCGTCGGCCACCACCAGCAGAAGGGTATTCTCTTTCCGGCTGATCAGGGCGTTTTCCAGCTTTGGGATTTCTGCCGGGCGGTAGTCCGTGTTGGCCTCGATCTGCCTTTGAACATAGTCCTTCAGGGCTCCCTCCGCCGTTTCCGCCTGGTCCGCGCCGGCCAGCACCAGCACCGCCGCCTCCTCGCAGGTGGCCCCGGCGGAGCGCAGAACAGCGCAGTCCGTCATCTCCTCCGGTTTCAGGCCGCAGTCCTCCAGCCCATACAGGGCAAAGGCGACCTCCCCGTCCAGCTCCTCCAGCTCCTCGGAGAAGACTCCGGCCTTCGCCATGGCCTGAACATCCCCTGTCTGATAGCCCTTCCCGCCGCCGCCGCAGCCGGCCAGCGCCAGAAGCAGCGTCAGCGCCAGGACGGTTTGTAACAGCTTTTTCATCCTTGCACACTCCCATCCTCCGTTGAAGTATCCGTCTCGGCCTCCGGAACGGCGGGCGGCCCGTCCGGGTACAGAACGTCAAACTCCACCGTGTGTGTCTTAAGGTAATCCAGCCACTGCCTGCACGGGTCTTTTTTCAGGTGGACACCGTCCCGGCTGGCGTCGTCAGGCAGAGAACCGTTCTCATCGGCGAACACGCTGTATACGTCCAGATAGACCACCTGTTTTTCCTCCGCCGCCTGGCGCATCAGATCGTTGTACACCCGCAGATGGTCATTGGTCAGATAGTCCCGCCCGGAAGCCTCCATAATCTGTCCCTCGTTCACCGGGATCAGTCCCTGAATGTAGATCACCGCCTCTGGCTGCAGCCGCCGTATCTCGTCGATGGCGGCGCAGTAGCTGCGGTAAAAGCCCTTGTCGTTGCGGTAGCCCAGCTCATTAATGCCCAGGGAGATATAGACCTTGCCATACTTCTCCAGGGCCAGGGCCTCCAGCAGGGTGTACGATTCCCCCTCTATGGTGAGGGCCTTTTTCTCTGCCAGCTTAAAAATGGACAGACCGTTGGAGGTCAGATTTTTGCCGGCGCTGATGCCGCTGTAGAGCATAAAACCGTCCGTGCGGGAGTCGCCCACAAAGGCGGCGTCGTCAAAGTAGCTGTTGTCCACCGCCTCTCTCTCCGGGGCAGGCTGGGAGAAGTCGTATGTCGGTTTCGGCTGGTCAATCGAAATCGTACCGACAGTCTCCGTCTCTCTCTGCGTCCCGGACTGGGCGGCACTGCCGGGCTGAGGCGGCGGATTTTTGTCCCAGTATTTTTGATAAATCATCACCGCCGCAGCGGCCATCATCACCACAATGGCGGCCACAGCCAGCAAAATCACAACTGTGCCGGACTTGGCCACCCGTTTCCCCTGATAGTTGTCGGACAAGTTTTCCCCCCCTCTCCCCATAGGTCAAACCCTGTCGAAATCGCTATCTATCAGGATACCATATTTTTATTAAATTTCAAGTGACAAAACTGTTACAAACTTTTCCTTTATTTGGGAGTTTTGTCTCTCCGGCGTCTCGCGCCAAATAATTCAGCGTGCCGCGGTTTCTCCCCGCAGCACGCTTCCAGGTCAACGCAGATCCAGATCCAGGTCCACATCTCCCTGGATTCCGGCCACCTGTCCAGTGTGAGTATACTGCCAGAGATCGAAGTGATAGTAGAAATCCGGTATTGTGTCATACTCCGCCAGCCACAGGGTATACTCCGTCAGCTCCCGCAGGTCGTAGCGCAGGTAGCCCAGACTCTGGTTGAAGTAGACCGCCGGCTGATATCCCGCCTGCCTGATCTTGGCGCAGAAGGCATCGGCGCACCGGGTCAGGGTGTCGTTGTCCAAGGTCTCGGTTCGGGCCCCGTTCCCCGGGGCGATCGGTTCCCAGTCAAAGGCGATGGGGTAGGCAATCTCATATCCCTCCACCGCGTTCAGGACGTAGGCCGCCTCCTCCTCCGCCTCCTCCGGGGTGATGGCCTGGGAGAAGAAGTACACGCCCACATCCAGTCCGGCGCCCAAGGCTCCGTCCAGGTTGGTCTCAAAGGTCTGATCCATAAACAGGCCGCCCTCGGTGTAGCCCCGGTAACCCAGGCGGAGTATGGCGAAGTCGATGCCGTCCGCTGCCACCGCCTGCCAGTCGATATCCTTCTGATAGGTGGACACATCCACCCCCGTTTTGGCCCGCACTCCGTCCTTCTCATAGGCCACCCGGCCTGCGCTGTCCGACAAGAAGGCACTGCGGTCATAGGGATTCAGGGGCATTCCCTCCAGGGGGGTCATCACCCGATCGCCGAATCGAAAGGTAACCGGCTCCTCCGCAGAGACATCGGCTTGCTGCTCCGGCTGCTGCTCCGGTCTCAGGGTCAGAAACAGGGCTGTCCCGGCCAGAATCAGGGCCAGTATGGAAATTGCCAGCGCCGCGCCGCTCAGCTTGTTCCCTGTGGATGGCTCGGGCCCCTGCCGGGAGCGGGGCTGATAGCGGATCTCAGGAGCAGGAGATTGAAATGCTGCTTCCTGAACAGTGTCCTGCTCCGGAGGATAGGTATTCATAGGCTTCCCTCATTTCGACGATTTTTTCCATTGTAACATATCGGCCAAAAAACCGCAATCATAAGCGCAAGTCAAGAAAAAGGAGGCCCCCTTCCGGAGCCTCCCTTCTATTCCACTTCCATTATTCCACTTCAATAATGGTAATCTGGTCCGCCGTAAAGCCGGCTGCCTGCTTGACCACATCCAAAATCTTGGCGGTATCCGACTCGGTGAGTCCTCCCTCCGGGGCGGAGACGGCCAGGGACAAAGCGTCCTCCCCGATAAAGGCCACGCAGTCGGTATAGCCTTTGGCCACCACCAGGTTTTCGATCTGGGCCTCGGTGACAGTGTAGTCGGCCATGGTCTGTATGTTGTCGTTGAGCTGATTTTTCACCGCCTCATCGGCGTCCTCCCGGGCTGCAGCGTCCTGGAGAAGAGACAGGGCGCTGTCCCTGGCCTGCTGCCGGTTGAGGCGGGCGGTGGCGAAATAGGCGCCGGCTTCCCCCTCAGTCTGAGTACCTCCGGTCTGCGTATTGTCGGCGTTCTCGCCGGTCTGAGTCCCGGTCTGGTTGTCCCCATTCACCAGGGGATCTCTGGTCTGGCCACCCACCATGGCGGACTGCCCCAGGGTTTTGCCGGCATCGGTATCGTTCTGTTTGCCGTAGTTCCAATTCAGATACACCGCCGCGCACACAAACAGGGCGATTGCCGCCACCACCGCGTTCCGCTTCCACAGCTGCGACCAGTCGGTCTTCTTCGTTCTCATGACAATTCCTCCTTATTTTTAGGCTTCTCTCCTCCGGGGAGAAAACTAACCTCCCGCGCACACCGAAATCCGGTCCGCGCCCAGCCCGGTGAGGGCTGACACCGCCTCGATCAGCTTCAGGCGTACCGACGCGCTCCCGCCTCCGGGGCAGACCACCAGCGCCCCCCGGAACTCCGGGGCTACCAGCTGCAGGGGGACCACCTCCTGCTGTCCGGAACCTCTCCCCACGGTGACCACCGTGCTGGAGCCGCCCCCCTGGCCGTCCCGGTCCTGATCCCGGGCCAGCACCCGGCGGCTTCCGCCGTCCAGGGTGAGGACCACTCTGGTCTCCCCAGCCCCCTCGATGCGGGACAGGGTTCCCTCCAGCTTTGTCTCAAAGGCCTCCAGATCAAAGGTCTCCTCCTGTGTCTCCTCCTTCGGGCTGTCCCGTCCGCCGGATGGCAGCATCAGGAGCAGCGCCCCCGCCGCTATCACCAGCAGCACATATCCATATTTCCCCAGCGCCCCCTTCCACCGCCGGGCCGCTTCAGGCCACGTCCACTTCACGGTATTTCCTCCTCCACGTAAAACTGTCTCTCCCGCGGGACGCCCAGGTCTGTCTCAATCACGCGGATCAGCTTTTCCTGGGCTCCGGCTGTCCACAGGCCGGACGTCTCCGTCCGGGCGGGGAGGTACACGCCGTCCTCCGACCTCTCGCACTCCACCCGGGCGGTGCAGTCCAGTCCCAGCTGTGCCGCCTTGTCCACAATATATGCGGCACACTTCTGTTCTATGATCATTTTCATCTGACTTTCCACCGTCTCCTCCAACTCCGCCTCCCGGGTCCGGACCGAGGACATATAGCCCTCCAGCCATCGCTGTCCGCCCTCCACGTCCAGGCCGGCAACGGGGGACAATACGGCCCCCATCAGCACCAGTCCGCACACCAGCCGCCCCACTCGCTTCACCGCCCCGGCGGGCATCAGGGCGTCGGCCGCCGCGCACAGCACAGACACCGCGATCACCGACAGCAGCCATCCTCTCACTGCTTCCATCATGGCGTCACGGCCCCCACGGCGGACACCAGACTGATCAGCAGCACCAACGCCCCAGCCCCTGTCATCCCCAGCACCAGGCCAAAGGCGGAGCCGATGGCGTCAATCAGTCCGGACAGCCCGGGCTGAGCCACCGTGGCGCACAGGGCCGCGGCAGTCTTATACACCAGATACTGCAGGGCCAGCCGCAGGAAGGGGGTGAGGCACAGGGCCAGCACCACCAGCAGTCCCACAACGCCCACAGTGCCCCGCAGGGCCCCGGCCCCGGCCAGTACCGATTCCGAGGCGTCGGCCAGAATGCCGCCCACCACCGGGATGGCCCGGGAGATGGCCAGCTTGGCCGCCTTGACGGCGGAGGCGTCCACGCTGCCCGCAATGGCCCCGCTGGCGGTGAGATAACCCACAAAGGCCAGCATCAGGGCTGTGAGGAGGAAAGTAATGCCTCCCCGGATCAGGTCCGCAGTCTTCTTCAGCCCCGGGTTGCCCACGGCGGCGTGGGCGCAGACGGCCGCCACATAGGCGTAAACCAGGGGGACCAGCAGCCGATCCATGGCGGTAATCAGCAGCTGGGAGAAGAGAATGGTGGCCCCCTGCCGGGCGGCGGCGGCGGTGACGGAGCCGGTGGCCGCTGTCAGCACTGCCATTGCGGGCAGCAAAACGGCGGAAATGTCCTCCATTCTGGCCAGGGTGTCCCGCCCCAGTCCGATCATAGCGGCCATATCTGTCATGGTCAGCGTGGTAACGGCCAGCGCCCCGGCAATTTGAACCGCCCGAAGACTCTCTCCGCTTCCGGCGCTCTCGGCCAGGGAGCACAGCAGCACCACCGCCATCAGCTTCACCGCGGTGGACAGGCTGATTCGAAAGAGGGCGCCCGCCTGGGCCAGGGCGTCGTCCAGCAGGCTGTGCAGACCCCCGTCCAGTGTGGCGTCTCTCTCCACCCCCGCCTCCTCCGCCTGCTTCCACAGCTCGTCCAGTCCCGGCACAGCCAGCTCCGCCCCCTGGACGGGGAGGGCGCAGATCAGGGCCAGCACGCAGAAAACAACCACTCTTTTCATCTCAGCAGCTCCCCCATCAGCCGGGCCGCCGCCTGCATCAGGGGCAGGGCCGCCAGCAGGGCGAACACCGTCCCTGCCGTCTCCACAAAGGCGGCCACGCCCCCCTCCCCCGCCGAGCGGCAGATTTCCGCCGTCAGTCTGGTCAGGATAGACAGGGCCACCGTCTTAAACACCGGTTCCAGCAGCGTTTCGGGCAGCCCGGCCTGGCTGGCCAGCTCCTCCATCAGGGCGACCGCCGCTCTCAGTCCGCCGGCGGCCAGGGACATCATCCACAGTCCGGCGGCCAGGGCCAGCAGCAGGGCCAGCTCCGGGGTATTTTTTTTCAAAACCACGCTGAGTATCACCGTCGTCACCCCCACGGCGGCCAGCTTGACCATGGCCTCCATCACAGCCCGAACAGGTTCTTCACCAGATCGAACAGACTGGCAATCTCCTGCACCACCATCATCAGCACCACCACCAGACCCGCCAGCGTAGTCATCATGGCCTGCTCGTCCCGGCCTGCCCGGCTGAGCACCTGGTTCAGCACCGCCACCAGAATACCGATGGCCGCAATCTTAAAAATCAAATCGACTTCCATTCCGTACAACCCGCTTTCTTTCGTGGTTATGAAGTAGGGGCCGCCGCCCTCGGCGGCCCGTTTCCAAACCGGCGGGCCGCCCAAGGTGGCGGCCCCTACCGCATTTGTTACAGCAGCAAAATCACCAGAAACGCCCCGCCGGACAGGCCCAGGGCCTGATAGACCCGCCCCTGCCTGCGGCTGTCCGCTTCCAGTTGGGCAGCCAGCTCCTCCAGCCGGCGGCGCGCGGCGGCTATGGCTTCCCGCTGCCGCTGCGCATCGTACCGGCCCAGAGTATCGCCCAACGCGGTTAGAACGGCCTGTCCCTGTTCCCCCAGCTCGTCCCTCTCTCGAACCAGCCTCCGCCACAGGGCGGAAAACTCCTCCCGATCCAAGCTATCCAGTCCCCGGATGCAGTCCTGAAACAGCTTCCGGGCCGACCCTTCCGCCTGGGCAGCGCCCCTTTCCAGCAGCCGGGACAGCGGCGGAGCGCTGAGTTCCAGCTCTCTTTCCAAAACGGCCAGTCCCACTTCGGTCTGCCGCACCGCCCGCACCCTCCGGCGCAGACCAGCTGCCGCCTGAAAGCCCAGCGCCGCTCCTCCCGCCGCCACCAAGACGGCCCCCATCAGACGCACCATTTATCTCAGCTCCTCTATAGTGTAAATTCTCCTCTCTCCCTCCCGGCAGATGCGGACCAGGAATCGAAACAGCCCTTCCTCCAGCAACGGGCGGTACAGGGGCCGGCGCTCCAGATCGGCCCGCCCCTCTCCGTGGGCGGTGGCCAGCAGGGTAACCCCGCACCCCGCAGCCATCATCAGGGCCCTCACGTCCTCCGGAGCGGTAATCTCGTCCACTGCCAGCACCTGCGGGTTCATGGCCCGAAGGAGAATCATCAGCCCCTGGGCCTTGGGACAGCCCTCCGCCACATCGGTACGCCGGCCCACATCCAGCTGTGGGCGGCCGCCGTACATGGCGGCCACCTCTCCCCTCTCGTCGGCCAGAGACACCCGCAGCGGGACGCACCCCTCTCCCTCCGACACCGCCCGAATCAGGTCCCGCAGCAGGGTGGTTTTGCCCAGACCGGGGGGGGCGAGAATCAGCGTGTCGGCCAGCCGTCTCCCGGGGCACAGCCCGTCCAATACGGCGGCGGCCGCTTCCCTCACCTGTCGGGCAATGCGCACATTGGCAGAAGAGATGGTCCGCAGGGCGTGGATCTCCCCGTTTTTCAGGGCCGCCGTGCCGCACAATCCAATGCGGTGTCCCCCCTCAAAGGTGAGGTAGCCCTGCCGCACCTGATCCAGCACTGTGTGGAGGGAGGCCCGGCTGGCAATTTCCACCAGCTGCTCCAGCTCCGCCCCCTCCACCGGGGCCCCGCCCAGGGGTCTCTCCCTCCCCCGAATCAGCGCCGTCATAGGCCAGCCTGACCGCAGCCGCAGCTCCTCCGCCTCGGCCCGGTCCTCCCCCGAAAGGGAGAGCGCCTCCTGCCGCAGGCGCAGCGGCAGGGCCTGCACCGCCTGGACGTAGCTCTCCTCCCGTGTCATTCGTACCATGTCGTTCACCAGCCTTTGTCCCATCCTATGAGGACAAGCCGGGGGTTATGACAAAAAGAAAACCAGAGGATTTTCTCCTCTGGTCAGTGCCTCCACTCCATCAAATATTCCGGCTCTCCGGTGTTTCCGTCCACAGATTCACTCCGAATTTCAAAGCCCTCTCCCCGATAAAAGCGGACCGCCCGGCTGTTTTTCTGGTACACGTTCAGACTCAGAACACTCCGAAGGCCCTTTGCAAAGTCCAGCAGTTCTCTGCCGATCCCCCGGGACTGTTCCCCATCACGGACAAAAATACCGGCAATATAGTCCCTGTCCAGCCCCACAAAGCCCTGAATCCCCTTTCCGTCCTCCCAGACATACACTTCCGCGTTTTCAAGCATTCCCTTTACCGCTTCATAGTTTCTCTTCCAATACTGTGAAGGGATAAACGCGTGCGCCTTCAGGTTGGTATCCAGCCAAATGGCCGCGACGGCGTTGAGATCAGCCGTCTCCATTCTCCGCACCATGGCGCAACCTCCCCTTTAACGCATCGCTGAACTGCTTCAGATTTTTCTTTTTCTCCTCCGGAAGGCGGTTGTAGTCCCTGTCCGTAATCGCCCCCTCCAGGGTGTACAGGTGGACCAGGCAGACATTGGGAAAAACCTCCTTCAGCCGAAAGAACGCCTGCTTGGAACCCGCCTCCCTCAGCTTCTCCGGGGAGTCAATGCCCACGACGGTGAGCTTTCGGGCCATCTCCCTGCCGATATTTCGCATCGCGGTTAATTCTGACATACTGCCTTCCTCCTCGTTAATATCTATTTTATCATACAAAATCACCCAAATCGCTTGTAATATTTCACAAATCCCACCCGGCTTCCGGGCCTGAAATCAAAAATACAGAAAAAAGGACCACAACGAATTGCAATTCAGACTTCACTGTGATAAACTATCAAAGAAGAAACTGGGAGGGAAGCATCATGATTCAGAAATGGAGCGTGACCATCCCCGAGCTGACCGGGGAGGAAACCCGGGGCGTCTATCTCTATCTGCCGGCGGACTACGACTGGGAGGCGCAGCGGCACTACCCCGTGCTGTATATGTTCGACGGACACAACGTCTTTTTTGACTCAGACGCCACCTACGGCAAAAGCTGGGGACTGGGAGAATATCTGGACGCCTTTGAGGTGCCCTTGATTGTGGCGGCGGTGGAGTGCAACCACCACCCGGACAACGGGCGGCTGTCAGAATATTCCCCTTACACCTTTTATGAGCCCGACTTCGGCCACGTCACCGGCCGGGGCAAAATTACCATGGACTGGTTTGTCAAAACCTTCAAGCCCTCTATCGACCGGAAGTACCGCACCCTGCCCGACCGGCAGCACACCTTTATCGCGGGCAGCTCCATGGGCGGACTGATGAGTTTGTACGCCCTGCTGGAGTACAACCAGGTCTTCTCCCGGGCGGCGGCCCTGTCCCCCTCTCTGTGGGTGGCGCCCGACCGGCTGGCCCGACTGGTGCGGGGAGCGGAGGTCAGGTCGGATACGGTACTGTACATGGACTACGGCTCTCGGGAGCTGGGCAACCACGAGCTGATGCAGGGCCAGTTCGCCCGGATTGCCGGCCAGCTGCTCACCCGGGGGATCCATCTCACCTGCCGCATCGTCCCCTACGGCGACCACTGCGAGGCCAGCTGGGAAAAGCAAATTCCCTTCTTTATTGAGACCCTCATGTACGAGCTTGAGGTTTGATGTAGGGGTGGATATCATCCGCCCGCGGGCGCATCATATGCGCCCCTACAAACAATTAGGAGGAAGGAATATGAACACACAGTATCTTGTTGACTACAGCCCCGCGCTGGGCAGAGAAATGGAGTGCATGGTCTACGGCCACGCCGGCCGGCCGGTGCTGTATATTCCCTGTCAGGACGGGCGGTTCTTCGACTTTGGCGACTTCCACATGGCCGAAACCCTGGCCCCATGGATCGAATCAGGGCAAATTATCGTCTTTTCGGTGGATACCATCGACAAAGAGACCTGGTCGGACAAGACCGGGGACCCCTATTGGCGGGTGAGACGGCATGAGCAGTGGATGGACTACCTAACCCGAGAGATGGCCCCGCGTATGATGGAGCAGACCAAGCAGGACGGCATCATCTCCTTTGGGTGCAGCCTGGGCGCCACCCACGCCGCCAACCTCTACCTCAGACGCCCCGATCTGTTTAACGGCATGCTGGCCCTCAGCGGAATCTACAGCGCCGATTACGGCTTCGGCAGCTACATGGATGAGGTGGTTTATCAGAACTCTCCCGTCCACTATATGGCCAATTTGCCTGAAGATCACTACTATATCGACATTTTCAACAAGCAGCGGGCCGCCCTCTGCGTGGGTCTGGGCCCCTGGGAGATCCCCGACACCACACGGCAGCTGGCCGACATCTTCTGCCGCAAAGGCATCCACACCTGGGTGGACTTCTGGGGCCACGACTGCGCCCACGACTGGCCCTGGTGGTATAAGCAGGCCGTCTACTTCTTCCCCTGGCTGCTGGGCGGCGAACCGGGACAATAGTGTCCGCCAGCGGCGGATTTTATACACTTTGTAATATATTTCCAAAATAATACACCTGTTTTTTGGCCATTTGGGTACTTTTAGGGGTCAAAACGGTCCCGAAACCGGGGCAAACGGGTACTGTCCGCCGTGGGCGTACACCGCCCCCTACTCGATGTGTGTCAGATCACACAGAAGGAGAGAGAACCATGAAAAACGTCATCTTCATTTCCCCCAATTTCCCCACCAACTACTGGCAGTTCTGCCGGGAGCTGAAAAACAACGGGATGAACGTGCTGGGCATCGGCGACCAGCCCTATGACGAGCTGTCGGTTGAGCTGAAGGGCAGCCTCAACGAGTACTATAAGGTGGAGTCTCTGGAGCAGTACGACGCGGTCTACCGGGCGGTGGCTTTCTTCATCCACAAGTACGGGCGGATCGACTGGCTGGAGAGCAACAACGAGTACTGGCTGGAGAGGGACGCCCGTCTGCGCACCGACTTTCACATTACCAGCGGCTTCCAGGAGGAGGACATACCCCGAATCAAGTACAAATCCCGGATGAAGGAGTTCTATCAGGCCGCCGGCATCCCCACCGCCCGGTATCACCTGGTGGACGACCTGAAGGGGTGCCGGGCCTTTATCAGGCAGGTGGGCTGGCCGGTGGTGGTCAAGCCCGACAACGGCGTGGGAGCCTCTGACACCCACAAGCTGGAAACTCTCCAGCAGCTGAAGAACTTCCTGGCCGCCAAAAAACCCGACGTTACCTACATCATGGAGGAGTTTATCCACGCCGAGGTCAACTCCTACGACGCCATCATCGACTCCCAGGGCAACCCCATTTTTGAGACGGGCAATGTCACCCCCATGTCTATCATGGACATAGTCAACCAGGAGGACAACTCCATCTACTACATTGTCAAGGACCTTCCCGCCGACACCCGGAAGGCCGGCCGGGCCACCGTGAAGAGCTTTGGCGTGAAAAGCCGGTTTGTTCACTTTGAGTTCTTCCGCCTTACTCAGGACCAGGAGGGCATGGGCAAGAAGGGGGACGTGGTGGCCCTGGAGGTGAACATGCGGCCCTGCGGCGGCTTCAGCCCCGACATGATGAATTTTGCCAACTCCACCAATGTGTATAAAATTTGGGCGGACATGATCGCCTTCGACTGCTCCACCGTGGAGGGCGGCCCCCATTCCTTCTGCGCCTACGCCGGGCGACGGGACGGCAAGCCCTTTGTCTTCAGCCATGAGGCCATTATGAAAAAGTACGGCCAGCAGATGAAGCTGGTGGACCGCATCCCCGACGTGCTGTCTGACGCCATGGGCAACCAGATGTATGTGGCCACCTTCCCCACCCAGAAGAAGCTGGACAAATTCTACCACGACATTCTGCTGTGCAAGGAGGGGTAAGACCGCGTGTCTCTCCCGACCGCGCCGGCGGCTGCCCCTGCCGGAAAGGAGTGTCGCTGCCCACGAATGAAAGGAGGGGACTGCGTGTCCTTTGACCGCGATCTGTTTCTGCCCGTGAGTCGCGAGGATATGGCCCGCCGGGGATGGGACTGTTACGATTTTCTTCTCATCACCGGCGACGCCTATGTGGACCACCCCTCCTTCGGGGCGGCCATCATCGGGCGGCTGCTGGAAGAGGCGGGCTACCGGGTGGCAGTACTGGCCCAGCCGGACTGGCGGTCGGCGCAGGCCTTCGCCGCCCTGGGCCGTCCCCGGCTGGGGGTGCTGATTGGAGCGGGAAATATCGACTCCATGGTGGCCCACTACACTGCCGCCAAAAAACGCCGCCACGACGACGCATACTCCCCCGGCCGCAGGGCCGGCCTGCGCCCCGAACACGCCACGGTAGTCTACTCCAACCGGGTGCGAGAGGCTTTCTCTGATATTCCTGTTATAATAGGCGGGCTGGAGGCCAGCCTGCGCCGCTTTGCCCACTACGACTACTGGGAGGACAAGGTGCGCCGCTGCATCCTCTTCGACTCTCAGGCGGACATCCTTACCTACGGCATGGGGGAAAGCGCCACCCTGGAGATCGCCGCCCGGCTGGCCTCGGGCACTCCGGTGGAGGAGATCACCGACGTGCGGGGCACCTGCGTCATCGGGAAGCACCCCGGCGTATGCGCCTACCCCTGGGTGGAGGCGCCCTCTTTTGAGGAGGTGTCCGCCTCCAAGGAGGCCTACGCCCGGGCCAACATGGTGGAATATCTGGAGCATGACGCGGTATCCGGGCGAGCCGTGATCCAAAAGCACGGGAACCGGTTTTTGATTGTCAATCCCCCTGCCTTCCCCCTGACTACGGCGGAGCTGGACCGGGTGGCCGAGCTACCCTATGTTCGGGAGCCTCACCCCATGTATGACGAGATGGGGGGCGTGCCCGCCATTGAGGAGGTGCGCTTCTCCGTCACCCACAACCGGGGGTGCTTCGGGGCCTGCAATTTCTGCTCCCTGGCCTTCCATCAGGGGCGGACCATCTCCTGCCGCAGCCACGACAGCGTGGTACGGGAGGTGAAGGCCCTCACAGAGCACCCAGGCTTTAAGGGCTACATCCACGACGTGGGCGGCCCCTCCGCCACCTTTCGCCGCCCCTCCTGCCAGAAGCAGCTCAAGGCAGGCATGTGCAAAAACCGGGCGTGTCTGGCCCCGGAATCCTGTCCCAACCTGGACGCCGACCACACCGACTATATGATGCTCCTGCGCAAGCTGCGGGCCATCCCCAAGGTGAAAAAGGTGTTTATCCGCTCGGGCATCCGCTTTGACTACCTGATGAAGGACCCCAGCGGGGAGTTCTTTACCGACCTGGTCCAGCACCACATCTCCGGCCAGCTCAAGGTGGCCCCGGAACACTGCGTGGCCCACACCCTGGACTACATGGGCAAGCCCCATATTGAGGTCTATGAGAAATTCCGGGAGAAGTATTTCAAACTCAACCGGCGCTACGGCAAGGACCAGTATCTGGTGCCCTATCTCATCTCCTCTCACCCCGGCTGCACCCTGGCCGACGCGGTGCGGCTGGCCGAGTGGCTGAACAAACAGGGCCACATGCCCGAACAGGTCCAGGACTTCTACCCCACTCCGGGCACCCTGGCCACCTGCATGTGGTACACCGGCATCGATCCCCGGACCATGGAGTCGGTATTCGTCCCCAAATCCCCCCACGACAAGGCCCTTCAACGGGCCCTGATGCAGTGGAGAAAACCTCAGAACCGCAAGCTGGTGCTGGAGGCCCTCCGCAAAACAGGCCGGGAGGACCTGATCGGCTACGGCAAGCACTGCCTGGTCAAGCCGGATCGGGGCGAACAGCCCCTTTCGGCAGCCCGCAGGGCTGACAGTTCCCCCAGAGGGGGTGTCAAGAGCGCGAAGAAGTCTCGCGCCGACACCCGGACCCGGGTGGAGAAAAAGGACAGCCCGCCGATCCGAAAAAAGGGCTGGGCGAAGCCGAAGAAGAAAAAATAGGATGGGCTGAGCGCCCATCCTATTTTTTAGATTAATAGCGCACCGCGCTGGAGTCAGGTTCCCAGCTGGGCGTTCCCGAATTGGTCCCCGTGATATCCCGGGCCGCGTTGCCAATGCCCCGGCCAATGTCGCCAATGGCATCGCCGGCGTCACGGACAATATCCTGGGCATCCCGGGTCAGATCACGAGACACTGTGTTTTCATCCCTGCTGTACACCCGGCCGTTGGAGCCGGCGGTATAGCGGCCGTCGTCAAAATAGGTTCGGCCATTATAGACGGTCCGGCCGTCGTACCGCCGGCTGACCGTGCCGGGCGTGCCGGAGGCAGAACTTCCGGTTGTCCCCGGGGCGGCGCTCCCGCTGTTATTGGCTGCGTTGTTGTTGGCGGTGTCCGGGTCCCGGGTGCTGCAGGCCGCCAGCGAACCCGTCAGGGCCAGCGCAAGGGCCAGAGCCGTAACGCTCTTTTTCATCGCTGTATCCTCCCATTGTTTTTTTCATTCGCCCTCTCCCTGTTTTTCAGACAGAAAAACACACAGAGGGCCGGCTTTGGAGGTCCCATCCGCGGTCTAGTATGTGCCCATTCTCCGCCCTTCAATAAGGGAATGAGAGGTCAAATTGGGTTTTATGACCGCTTTTGACGGAAAACCTTCAGACCTATTCCGTTTTTTTGGAAAAAACTTCGCTGTAATCCCTTGCTTTTTTTTTCGCGCTGTGTTATAGTATACGCAGAATGAAGGTAGTATTGTGAGAGTGGGGTCGCGGCTCCGCTCTTTTTGATTGCGAAGCGCCAGAACAAAGGATGTGTCAATATGGCAAAGGTGACCGACACGGTGGCCGCCCTGGCCCTCCCCATCGCGGAGCAGGCAGACTGCTCCCTGTGGGACGTGGAATATGTGAAAGAGGCCGGGACCTGGTTCCTCCGGGTCTACATCGACAAGGAGGGCGGCGTGTCCATCAACGACTGCGAGGCCGTCTCCCGGCCCCTGTCCGACCTGCTGGACGAGACCGACCCCATCGAGGGCAGCTACACCTTTGAGGTGTCCTCCGCCGGGGCCGACCGTGCGCTGAAAAAGCCCGAGCACTTCGCCCGGTTCCAGGGGGACGAGGTGGAGGTCAAACTCTACCGCCCCAGAGAGGGCCGCAAGGAGTTTGTCGGTATGCTGAAGGCTTATGAGGATGGCAGCGTCACCCTGGATGTGGGCGGGAACGAGGTCTCCTTTTCCAAACAGGAAATCGCCCTGGTCCGGCTGTACCCCAGATTTTGACGCAGGGGCGGATCTCATCCGTCCGTACGCAAAACACGTATTTAACAGGCGCGAGCACGCGCCCTTACCGTAGGAGGAAGAACACCGTGGCAAAACGAGTGACAAAGAAAGCCGTCAACGCCAACGAGATGGACGGCAAAGAATTTTTTGAGGCCATTCATCAGATCGAACAGGAAAAGGGCATCAAGCCCGGCTACATGATGGAAAAAGTGACACAGGCGCTGCTGTCCGCCTACCGCCGGGACCACGAGGGCGTGGGAGACAACCTGTTTATTGAGGCCGACGAGGCCGCCTGCACCGTGCGGCTGTTTTTGAAAAAGGAAATCGTGGAGGAGGTGGACAACCCCGCCACCGAGATCAGTTTGGATGAGGCCCGCCGTTCTCTGCCCCAGGCTGAGCTGGGCGACACGGTGCGCATGGAGGTGAAGGCCCGGTCCTTCGGTCGGATTGCCGCCCAAACTGCCCGTCAGGTCATCATCCAGGGCATCCGGGAGGCCGAGCAGGGAATGATCTACGACGAGTTCTCCACAAAGGAGCATGAGCTGCTCACCGGCGTGGTCACCCGCATTGATCCCAGAAACGGTTCCGTCTCTCTGCGTCTGCACTCCGGGTCTGAATTTACCGACGCCTATCTGGGTTCCGGAGAGCAGGTAAAGGGAGAACGCTACGCCGAGGGCCAGCGGCTGAAGGTCTACGTGGTGGAGGTCCGCCGGGCCACCAAGGGGCCCCAGGTTCTCATTTCCCGCACCCACCCCGGTCTGGTTAAACGGCTGTTTGAGCTGGAGGTTCCCGAGGTCTACGACGGCACCGTGGAGATTCGCTCCGTGGCCCGGGAGGCCGGCTCCCGCACCAAGATGGCCGTTTGGGCCTCCGAGCCCAACGTGGACCCCATCGGCGCCTGCGTCGGCCCCCGGGGCGCGCGGGTGAACACCATTGTGGAGGAGCTCAAGGGAGAGAAAATCGATATCATCCGCTGGTCTGAAAACCCTGCGGAGTATATCGCCGCCGCCCTCTCCCCCGCCGACGTGATCAGCGTGGAGGAGATTCCCGCCCCCGGCGATACCAAAAGCTGCCGGGTGGTGGTCCCTGACGACCAGCTCTCCCTGGCCATCGGCAAGGAGGGCCAGAACGCCCGTCTGGCCGCCAAGCTCACTGGTTATAAAATTGACATTAAGCCCGCCTCCGCCCCCCTGGAGTCCATTGAGGACCTGATCGCTCAGGCCGAGGCCGACGCCGCCGAGGCCGCCCTGGAAGAGGCTATGGCCCAGGCTGAGGAAAACGGAGAAGTTCCGGAGGAATAAAGGAGAGAGGACCTTGCCCAAAAAGATACCCATGCGCCAATGCGTTGGCTGCCGGGAGATGAAAGAGAAAAAATCGCTGATCCGGGTGGTAAAATCCCCGGAAGGCGTGGTATCCCTGGACTTTAAGGGCAAGCTGCCCGGCCGGGGGGCCTACGTGTGCCCCAACGGCGAGTGTTTGAAGCGGGCCCGGAAAAGCCGGGCCCTGGAGAGAGCCTTCTCCTCTCAGCTCCCCCCGGAGGTCTGGGAGGAGCTGGAGAACCAGATGAGGGAGGTGGGACCCGATGACCAATGACCCTATCCTCCGCCTGCTGGGCCTGGCCAAAAAGGCCGGTCGGCTGGAGATCGGCGAGGAACCGGTGGGCGCCGTCTGCCGGGCCCGTCAGGCCAGTCTCCTCCTTCTCGCCGCCGACGCCGCCCCCAACACACACCGCCGGGCTACGCACTTCTCTCAGGCGGGAAATGTGCCCCAGCTGGAGACCCCCTTCAGCAAAGCGGAGCTGGGCGCCGCCCTGGGCCGGTCCTCCTGCGCCATGCTGGCCGTCACCGACTCCGGCTTTTCCTCCGCCGTGGCCGAAAAGCTGGCCGCGCGGAACCCGGACCGATACGGCCCCGCCGCCCAGCAGCTGAAGGCCAAGGCCGACCGAACCCTTCAGCGGCAGCGAGAGCAGCGGCAGCATGATAAAAATCTGCGGGAAGGGAAGAAAAAGCCTTGGGTCCCGCCGCCCAAGCCAAAGGAGAGCCTCAGCGGGTCCCGGTCCGCCGGAACAGCCCGCTGCCGCCCCGACAGCCTCAGCGCCGCTCCCCCCGCCAAGGACAGTCCGCCCCGCCGCCGTCTTACCGGCAAGTTCCGTAAACCCTGAGAAATGAGGTGCATCCATCTATGATGATTAAATATCCCGTCCATAAGCTGGCCAAGGACTTCAGCAAGCAGGGAAAGGCCCTGCCCTCCAAGGAGATTATGGATATCCTGACACAGTACGGCCATCCCCCCAAAAACCACATGCAGCCCCTCAACGATCTGGAGCTGTCGATCGTGTTTGAGTATCTGACCCAGCACAATCAGATCGACTCCATTGAACAGGTCTACGCCGACGTCTACCACGAGCCCGAGGCAAAGAAGGCGGAGGAGTCCAAAGCGCAGACCAAGCAGCCCGCCCCCAAGGAGGAGAAGAAGGACCAGGCCGGACCTGCGCCCCAGCAGCAGCCCAAGCCGGCGGACACCCAGCAGCCCACCACCCGCATCCCCGCCAAAAAGGTGGTGGACACCAGAGGTGGCCCGGCCGTCAACCTGGAAAAGTACGACGAAAGACTGGAGAACTTTACCGACCAGCGCCGCCAGGATATGCGGGGCGGCAAGCAGAAGCTCCAGAAGCAGAACCAGCGTGGACAGCAGCGCGGCGGGCGGGGACAGTCCGGAAAACGCCGGCAGGAGGAGCAGGACCGCCTGCGCCGCCTGCAGTTGGAGATTGCCAAAAAGGCCCCCACCAAGGTTCTCATCCCTGACGAGATCGGCGTGGGCGAGCTGGCCTCCCGGATGAAGAAGACCGGCGCCGAGGTAGTAAAGTGCCTGATCAAAAACGGCGTTATGGCCTCTCTGAGCGATATCATCGACTTTGACACCGCCGCCATCATCGCCGAGGAAATGGGCTGCAGGGTGGAGAAGGAAGTCATTGTCACCATTGAGGAGCGCCTTATCGACACCGCCGTGGACAAAGAGGAGGACCTGGTGGGCCGGGCCCCCGTGGTGGTGGTGATGGGTCACGTGGACCACGGCAAGACCTCCCTCCTCGATTATATCCGAAACGCCAACGTGGTGTCCGGCGAGGCCGGCGGCATTACTCAGCACATCGGCGCCTACCAGGTGGACGTGAAGGGCAACACCGTCACCTTCCTGGATACCCCCGGCCACGAGGCCTTTACCGCTATGCGGGCCCGGGGCGCCATGATTACTGACATCGCCATTCTTGTGGTAGCCGCCGACGACGGCATTATGCCCCAGACCGTGGAGTCTATCAACCACGCCAAGGCTGCCAATATCCCCATCATTGTGGCCATCAACAAGATGGATAAGCCCGCCGCCAACCCTGACCGCATTATGCAGCAGCTCACCGAGTATGAGCTGGTGCCTGAGGAGTGGGGCGGCGAGACCATCGTGTGCCCCATCTCCGCCAAGACGGGAATGGGCATCGACAACCTGCTGGACATGGTGGTCCTCACCTCCGAGGTCCAGGAGCTGAAGGTCAACCCCAACCGCACCGCCCACGGCGCGGTAATCGAGGCGCGGCTGGACAAGGGCCGGGGCCCCGTGGCCACCCTGCTGGTGCAGAACGGCACGCTGAAGCAGGGCGATGTCATCATCGCCGGCACCGCCGTGGGCCGTGTCCGCGCCATGACCGACGCCCGAGGCCGGAGACTCGACGAGGCGGGCCCCTCCGTCCCCGTGGAGATTATCGGCATGGGCGAGGTGCCCGGCGCGGGCGACGACTTCCACGCCGTGGACGACGAGCGCATGGCCCGCGAACTGGTGGAACAGCGCAAGCATGAGCAGAAGTCCGCCCTCAACAGCCCTGTGGGCAAGGTCACTCTGGAGGACCTGTTCAGCCAGATTCAAGCCGGAGAGATGAAGAACCTCAATGTCATCGTCAAGGCCGACGTTCAGGGCTCCGCCGAGGCGGTGAAGGCCTCGCTGGAAAAGCTGACCAACGAGGAGGTTCGGGTGCGGGTCATCCACTGCGCCGTGGGCGCCATCAGCGAGAGCGATGTCATGCTGGCGGGCACCTCCGGGGCCATCATCGTGGGCTTCAATGTCCGCCCGGACTCCAACGCCAAGGACTCCGCCGCCCGCATGGGCGTGGATATGCGGATGTACCGGGTCATCTACGACGCCATCAACGAAATCGAGGCCGCCATGAAGGGCATGCTCGCCCCCAAATTCAAAGAGGTGGACCTGGGTCGGGCCGAGGTGCGCAACGTGTTCCGAATTACCGGCGTGGGCATGGTGGCCGGCTGCTACGTGCTGGACGGCAAAATGCAGCGCAACGCCCAGATGCGCCTGCTCCGGGACAATATCGTCATCTACGACGGCTCTATTGCCTCCCTCCAGCGGTTCAAGGACTCCGTGAAGGAGGTCGCCTCCGGCTATGAGTGCGGCATCACCTTCGAGAAGTTCCAGGATATTAAGGAGGGCGACATCATCGAGGCGTATCTGATGGAGCAGATTGAGGTGTAAACTTTTCGTTATTCAGAAAGGAGACATCAACTATGGGAATGACTGATAGTCAATTCAAGGGTTTTATTCGTTTTGTTTTGGATGACTTGATTGAGATCCAAAGCGAGAGCAACGTAGAGAAGCAAAACGAAAAAATGAAAAAAGTAATTGATAATCTCCAAAAAGTGTTAGAGGACTGAGCCAACGGGGCGGGCGTTTTCGCCCGCCCCGGTTTGCTTATATCTCCAGCGATCGGACCATGTCCTCCCGCAGGCCCAGACCCAGGGAGTAGTAGGCCTGCATCTCATAATTCGTGTAGCGGATAAGCTGGGCGAAGTAGTGGTCGTACAGGTCGCAGCCGACAGCGGCCCGGATTTGTTTTGCGAGGTGGTCGTAATCCTGTTCGGCCTCGTGAAAACCGGGCAGTGTCTGACAAATCCGACCGGCGGCCTCGTCGATTTCCACGTTGTGCCACAGCAGTTGGGCAAGCAGGTCTTGCATTTTCATCACTCCTATGCAATAATATAGATACGCGAATTATTCACGCCTTTATTATAGACGCAAATAATCCGCGTGTCAATAGGTTGGAGGCAAAAATGTCAAATTTTGCTCTGCGCATGAAAGAGCTGCGAAAAGAGAAAAAACTAAAACAGCAGGAATTGGCAGACGAGTTCTCTGTTAAGCTGCGAACCTATCAGGGATACGAATATGGGGAGTCCTATCCAGAGGTCGCAAAGCTATTAGCCATCGCCGACTACTTCGACGTCAGCCTGGATTACCTGATGGGCCTCTCTGATGTAAGAGAAAAGAGGTAATCCCCCGTCCCGCCCGCGGCGAAAGCCTCCTTTTGAAAGGAGGTGGCACGGCCCGAAGGGCCGTGTCGGAGGATTGCATTTTGGCGAAGCCAAAATATGCGAAGCAAACAAGAGTTTGCAAACCTGCTTTATTGCATACGTTTCGCTGCGCGAAACACAATCCTCAGTCAGCCTGCGGCTGACAGCCCCTTTCAAAAGGGGCCTTGCCCGCTGCGGCGGGGACGGGAGCATGTGAGGAGTAGTGCGCTGATGGATTTTTTGCCTCGAAACAAAAAAGAAAGGCCGCATTCCACGCGGCTGCGCAACGAACCCACTTCTGCGGAGAAGCGGCTGTGGTATGGTTTTTTGCGCACCGCATCCCCAAGATGGAATCGTCAGCGGATTATTGACAGCTATATTGTAGACTTTTTTTGCCTGAAAGCGAAGCTGGTTGTGGAGTTGGACGGGAGTCAGCACTACGATGAAAATGGTTTGATCGAATATGATAAAATCAGGACAGACTATTTGGAAGCGTTGGAACTGAAGGTTTTGAGGTTTACCAATTCGGAAGTTGAAAAAAATTTCTCTAAGGTCTGCGAAAAAATACAGCTTGAAACAGATCAGAGGTTAAAGACAATCTGAAGGAGAAACAACATGGCAAGCAATCGAATCGGACGCATCAACGAGGAGGTGCAGCGGGAGCTGGCCGCCCTCATTCCCACGGTGAAGGACCCCCGGGTGTCGGGGATGATCTCGGTGACGGCGGTGGACGTGACCCCGGATTTGAAATTCGCCAAGGTCTATATCTCGGTGCTGGACAAAGACGACAGCGACCAGGTCCTCAAGGGGCTGAAGTCGGCGGCGGGGTATCTCCGCCGGGAGCTGGGGCGGTCTCTCAACCTGCGCCACACCCCGGAGATCACCTTCTTCCAGGATGACGCCATGGCTAAGGGAGCCAAAATTCTGGAGATGCTCCGCAATCCGGAGGTGGTAAAACCCGCCAATCCGGCCAACGAGAACATTATTTTGGACGAGGAGGACTGACGCTATGACACCGCAGGAGGCTGCCGCCTTTTTGACGGCCCATGACCGTTATCTGATTCTGACACACGTGCGCCCGGACGGCGACACCATCGGCTGCGCCGCCGGACTGTGCCGCGCCCTGCGCCAGGTGGGCAAAATCGCCTATATTTTGGAAAATCCGGAGATCACCTCCCTGTTTGCCGGCTACGTCGACAGCCTGACGGCGAAGGCGGACTTTATTCCGGACACCGTCGTATCCGTGGATATGGCCGCCCGGTCCCTGTTCCCCGAGGGCGCAAAGCGGTATCTCGACCGAGTGGACCTGGCCATTGATCACCACCCCTCCCAGGAGTTCTTCGCCCGGGCCACCTGCCTGGACAGCAAAAAGGCCGCCTGCGGACAGATTGTCTTTGAGATCGTGGGGGCCTTCGCCCACATTACCCCGGAAATAGGCGAGGCCCTCTATGTGGCCGTCTCTACCGACTGCGGCTGCTTTCAGTACAGCAACACCGACGCCGACGTCCACCGCACCGCCGCCGCCTTGATGGACAGCGGCTTCGATCCCTACCCCGTCAATCGGAAGTTCTTCCGCACCAAAACCCTGAAACGGCTGCGGCTGGAGAGTATGCTCGTCAGCGGTATGGAACTGCGGGATGAGGGCGCCACCGCCCTGGTCTTCCTCACCCGGGCCATGATTGACAAGGTGGGGGCCGACGAGAGGGATATGGACGATATCTCCGCCTTTGTGGGACAGATTGAAGGGGTCAAAAACGGCGTCACCCTGAAGGAAACCACTGACGGCCATGTGAAAATCTCCCTGCGCACCGACCCCGGCGACTTGAACGCCTCCACGGTCTGCGCCCTGCTGGGCGGAGGCGGCCACGCCGCCGCCGCCGGGGCCATGATGGCGGGCACCATGGAACAGGTCCGCCAGAGGGTCATCGACGCGATCGAGCAGGTGCGAAATGGCTAGCGGTATTTTAGTCATCGACAAGCCGGAGGGCTGGACCTCTATGGACGTGTGCGCCAAGCTGCGGGGCATTTTCCACGAAAAACGGGTAGGCCATGGAGGTACTTTGGACCCCATGGCTACCGGCGTTCTCCCCGTCTTCGTCGGCCGGGCCACCCGGGCCGTGGAGTTTGCAGAGAAATCCGACAAGGAATACGTCGCCGGATTAAAACTGGGCGTTGTCACCAACACCCAGGATACCACCGGCGAGGTGCTGGAGGAACGGGACGTCGATGTGACGGAGAATCGTCTCCGGACCGTGCTGGCCCGGTTTATCGGGGACATTGAACAGATTCCTCCCATGTACTCCGCCATCAAGATCAATGGCAAGAAACTCTATGAGCTGGCCCGAAAGGGCCGTGAAGTAGAAAGACCTGCCAGGTCTGTCACTATAAAAGCATTGGAAATACTGGAGCAACAAGGTAAAGACCTTTACATGATTAAGGTCCGCTGTTCCAAGGGCACCTACATCCGCACCCTCTGCCACGACATCGGCCAGGCCCTGGGCTGCGGCGGATGTATGTCCTCTCTGCGCCGGACCATGGCCGCCGGTTTCACTCTGGAGGACGCCGTAACCCTGGAACAGGTCCAGGCGGCGGCAGACCCGGCGTCTCTGCTGCTCCCGGTGGACTGCTTTTTCGCCGGCAGACCGGTGCTTGTGCTGAAAAGCGTCGAAGCGGAAAAGAAGATCCGAAACGGCATGACCGCCGTTCTGCCTGAGTTGGCCCCCGGCGAGTATCGGGTATACGGTCGGAACCAAGAATTCCTGGCCCTGTGCCGGGCTCAGGGCGGCAAGCTGACCACCATCAAGAGTTTTTTTGAGGTGTAGGGCGCGACGACTCGGCGCGCCATTTTCCGAGGCGAGCATATACGGCGGGCCGGGTCTCCCGCCCTACAGAGGTGTAATATCGAATGGAGAAACAACGCAGAGTGATTGCCCTGGGCTTCTTTGATGGGGTACATCTGGGCCACGGCGCCCTGCTGCGCACCGTGAGAGAGACAGCGGAACGTCTGGACGCCGTCCCCTGCGCCTTTACCTTTGACAAAAGTCCCACCGCCGCCATCACCGGAGGGGTGATCCCCCTTCTCAGTACGGTGGAGGACCGGATCCTGCTTATGCGCAGGTGCTACGGAATGCAGGAGGTGGTGGTAGCCCCCTTCGACGCCATGCAGCGCATGGATTGGGAGGATTTTATCGCCAAATACCTGGTGGAAGAGCTGGGTGTGGTCCATGTGGTGGCCGGCCACGACTTCCACTTCGGCTACATGGGCAAGGGCAACCCTGAACGGCTGAAGGTCAAGTGCCGGGAGTTGGGAGTGGGCTGCGATGTCATTCAAAAGGTGGAGCAGGATGGCATCACCATCTCCTCTACTTACATCCGCAGTCTGGTTGCCCAAGGGGAGATGGAACGGGCCGCCCAGTTCCTGGGCCATCCCCATATCCTGACCCAGATGGTAAGCCACGGCAAGGGCATCGGCCACTCCGCCTTGGGCTTTCCCACGGTCAATCTGCGGATACCCGAGGGCGTGGTTATCCCCGCCTTCGGCGTCTACGCCACCAAAGTGTGGTTTGACGGACACAGCCGCCCCGCGGTGACCAATGTGGGGGTCCGGCCTACGGTGAAGGACAACGACGGCCGGGTGACCGTGGAGGGCTTTATTCTGGACTTCGACGGAGACCTCTACGGGCGGCAGGTCCGGATGGAATTCCACCGCCGCCTGCGGGGGGAGAGGAGATTCCCCTCCATGCAGGCCCTGGCTGACGAAATCAGAAGAAATGCGGAACAGACGCGGGAATTTTTTGGAGGATAAAAGCCCATGGGAGTTTTCCATCTTCTGCACCACGAGCATCAGGCCCGATATGATTCGATGTTTCCTTACCTGTGGGCCTACGTCATTCTGCTGGCGCTGGCCGGCTTTGTTATGGACACCCCCGCCGGAATCCTTCAGGGACTGTACACCATTATCACCACAGAGGACGCCCTGATCACCGACTATGTGCTGGTGGCGGGACCCGGAGCCGCGCTGGTGAACTCTGCCATTGTCACCGCCATCAGTATCTGCGCCCTCTACGCCTCTCAGGACACCCTCAACGGCATGACCCTGGTGGAGATGGGGCTGATGTCCGGCTTTTCCCTTTTCGGCAAAAACTTTGTCAATATCTGGCCCATCCTGGCCGGAACCTGGCTGTATACAAAAATCCGCCGTCAGCCCCTGGCCGGTAACATCGGCATCGGCCTGATGGCCACCGCACTGGCCCCCATTGTCAGCTACATCGCCCTGGACAATGGCTGGGGCGGTCCTTTGGAGGGGGTGCTGGTGGGCGCTGCCATCGGCTTTATCATGCCTGCGCTGGCCACCTACACCTATCGCATCCAAAACGGGATGAATCTGTATAACGTGGGCTTCGCCTGCGGACTTGTGGCCCTCATCTGTGTGCCGCTGATGGCCTCGCTGGGAGCCGACCCCACCACCTACTACCGCTGGGCCAAGGGCTATGAAATGCCCTTCAGCCTGATGCTGGGCACGCTGTGCGTTCTTCTGATCGCAGGCGGACTGTTCTTTGCCAACCGGCCCGTCTGGGCCGCCTGGGCCGGCTACCGCCGCCTGCTCCAGACCAGTGGCCGGGCCCCCAGCGACTACCTGCGCATGTTCGGCCCCGCCCCGGTGTGCATCAACACCGGCGTCAACGGCCTGATCGGCATGGCCTTTCTTCTGCTGACCGGAGGCAACCTGAACGGCCCCACTGTGGGAGGAATCCTCACCATTATGGGCTTTTCCGCCTTCGGCAAGCACGCCTTCAACATCCTGCCCGTCATGGCCGGGGTAGCCCTGGGCAGTGTGGTGATGGACTGGTCCCTGACCGACTCCGCCGTGCAGCTGGCCTGCCTGTTCTGCACCACCCTGGCCCCCATCTCCGGCTACTTCGGATGGGGCTACGGAGTTCTGGCCGGCTTTCTCCACTCCTCCGTGGTACTGTACACCGGCTCCCCCGTGGCCGGGATGAATCTGTACAACAACGGCTTTTCCGGAGGCCTCATCGCCATCGTCCTCTACCCCGTCATTATGGCTATCGCCCGCCACCGCAAGCCCGTTCTCCAGGACGAGGACTACTTCGATCAGCTGGAGGGCGACCGCCCTGTCATCCCCCCCGCTCCCCACTCCATCAAGGAGGAGGAAACAACCCCATGACAATCGTCATGGGGTTGTTCGTTATCCAAAACAGAGTTTTACCGCCCAGGCGGCAGCCAGAAAACCGGTCAAATCGGCGCACAGCGCCGCAGGAACGGCATAGCGGGTTTTTGTAATCCCCACAGCGCCGAAGTAGACGGCAATGGTATAAAAGGTCGTCTCGGTGGAACCCAGCATAACGGCGGCCGTCCGGCCCAGACGGGAGTCGGGACCGTAAGTGGAAATCAGCTCCGCCCCCACCCCCAGGGCCGCCGAACCGCTGATGGGACGCACCAGCATCAGCGGCAGCAGCTCTGAGGGCAGGCCCAGCCGATCCAGAACAGGGGCCAGCACCCCGGCCAGCAGCTCCAGCGCCCCAGAAGCCCGGAGCATATACACCGCCGTCATCAGCCCTACCAGGGCGGGCACAATTCTGACCAGCGTCTCCAGGCCGGAGCCTGCACCCCGGACCAGGGCGGAGTAGACGTCGACCCGCTGAAAGGCGGCATACAGCGCCACCCCTGCGATGGTCAGGGGAACCAGCATGGTAAAAAATAAATCCATAGGTTACCTCCTCTCCTTTGCCCAAGGAGGTCTTTCCTCCCTCCATACCCGCGCAAAAATTTTACAGGCCAAAATCCCCACCCCCACGGACAGCGCAGAGGCCAGCCAGACGGCGGGGAGAATATCGAAGGGAGAAGCGCAGCCCTCCGCTGCCCGGACGGAGGCCACGGTGGTGGGAATGAGCTGGATGGAGGCGGTGTTGCACACCACCAGCATGCACAGACTGTCGCTGGCCGTTCCGGGACTGCGGCGTGCCAGACGGCGGGCCGCCTCCAGGCCCAGAGGCGTGGCCGCGCTGCCCAGCCCCAGCAGATTGGCCGACACATTGGCCGAAATGCTGTCCATGGCGTCTCGGTCCTGCGCCACTTGGGGAAAAAGCCGGCGCAGAACAGGTCCCAACAGCCGGGACAGGCCGTCGGCCAGACCGGACTGGCGCATGACCTCCATCACCCCCGTCCACAGACACAGCATCCCCGCAATGGACAGGGAAAGCTGCACCGCCGCCGACGTGCCCTCCACCGCCGCAGACGCCACCGCCGCCCCCCGCCCGGTGGCAAGTCCACACAGAACGGACACTGCGATCATCCCTGTCCAGATTACCGTCATGGTCACGTCCTCTCCCCCTCTCTTGTCCCATTTATACGGCGGCAACTGGAAAATGATGTCTGCCAAAAACCAGAAATTTACAAAAAAATCCAGCTCATAACCTCTTTTACACAAAAATTCTACATTTTTCACCCTAATTTGCCCGATAGAAACAGTTGACATTACTTTTTCTACCCGTTACAATATAAGGGAGATTTAAGATGTGCCGGGGCCAGGCCTGGACCCCGGGTCCGTGAAAGATTACAAAGGAGGCAATTACATGAAATCCACTGGCATTGTCCGAAAGGTGGACGAATTGGGCCGCATCGTACTGCCCATCGAACTGCGCCGCACTCTGGATATTGAGGAAAAAGACTCCCTGGAGATCTACATGGACGGCCCGTCCATCGTATTGAAGAAGTTCCAGCCCGCCTGTATCTTCTGCGACAACGAAAAGGATATCATTGAGTTTCGGGGCAAGAATGTATGCCCGAAATGCTTTCAGGAAATGAGTGGCTTTTTTGGAAAGTGAAACCGGCTGACAGAAATGAAACCGGCCCCCCGGCGTAAGCCGGGGAGCCGGTTTTTTGTTCGGTGGAATGTCAGCCGGTAAGTCTCATGTCGGTAATTACATAGCCGAACATGTTGTCGCTTGCGAGAAGCTCAGCCTGGAAGGCAGCCAGCACCCGACCGTCTACCTGGTAGACCAGAGTGCCCGTGAGACTGTGCCCCAAAGCGGAGGGCTGCGGCTCGTCCAGACGCAACTGCGCCAGCTCGTCTTCGCCGCACACCAGCACATAGCTTTGGGAGATGTTGTCGTAATTCAGTCGGTCTCGGATCGAGGCGGGGGGCGCGCCCATCTCCTCCAGACTGATCGCCAGAACGGCGGCGTAGTCCATCACCGTCTCCTCCGGCAGGAACAGCTCGCCCTGTTCGGTGACACTGCGGCTGTCCAGCTGGCCATAGAGGGAGAGCATGTTGTACAGCCCCTCCCAGGCCAGGGACTTATCCTCAAAGTCAAATTCCTTCACGTCGTGGTTCAGCATGGCCAGCACCAAGGCGTGCAGCGCGGGTGACATAGATTCCGCAGAACTGGTCTGCGCAGGGACGTCGCCGGGGAGATAGTCCCGCCCGGACGCTGCGGCCTCCCCGTCAGCCAGGCCCACGCTGCTCACAGGTAAAATGAGCATCGACGTGATAAGAAGCACCGCCAAGATTCGTTTTAACATAAAGGAGACCTCCTTTCCTGCTTGTGACTTTATTTTAGCACGAATGTTCTGTTACCTTCTTATCGAACTCATTACGACTTGGTAAATAAATGGTTACAAATCAGTTGCAATGGCTGAAAATAGGCTGTCCACCACCAGTCTATGCGGCGGGAAAAGAGGACATGCCTGTTTTTCTTTGGTTGACCGGGGAAGGGGTTTGGGGTACAATGAAATAAATCCCGTTCCGTTTTCTCTCCGGAGATGGGGGCAGGCGCAGACGATGTCCGCCCCTACAGAGCAGAGAAATATGCGCAGGGCGCGACCACCAGGCGCGCTCCTCTATTGCAGGAAAGACGGCGGGCCGAGGTCGTCCCGCCCTACAGAATAGAAATCGAAGGATGTTATACATATGCTGAACCACGAACAGGAGATACGCTTCTGCAAGGCCCGCCGGGAGGCCATTGCCCGGGATTTCGCCCGGCTGAACCCGGAGCAGCGCAAGGCAGTTCTGGCCACCGAGGGGCCTCTTCTCCTTCTGGCCGGGGCGGGGAGCGGCAAAACCACCGTGCTGATCCACCGCATCGCCAACCTGATGAAGTACGGCCGGGGGGCCGACTGCGACGAGACGCCGGAGTCCGTCACCGAGGACGACCTGGCCTTTCTGGAACAGTACGCCCATTCCGGACAGGGCGACAAGCAGCGTCAGGAGAGGCTGTGCCAACTGGCCCCCTCTCTCCCCTGGAACATTCTGGCCATCACCTTTACCAACAAGGCTGCCGGAGAGCTGAAGGACCGACTGAGCAATATGCTGGGTCCCGCCGCCAACGATATCTGGGCCAGTACCTTCCACTCCGCCTGCGTGCGCATCCTGCGCCGGGACATCGACAAGCTGGGCTTCTCGTCCTCCTTCACCATCTACGACACCGACGACTCCCTGCGAGTTGTGAAGGATATCTTAAAAGAGTTGAACATGGACGACAAGCAGTTTGCCCCCCGGTCCGTTTTGGGGTACATCTCCCGGGCCAAGGACGCCATGAAGCTGGCGCCGGAGTATCTGGAGGAGTGTGAGAAGGCCGGGGACTTCCGCCTGACCAAAATTGCCAACGTCTATATGGAGTACCAGCGCCGGCTGTGGGAGGCCAACGCCCTGGACTTTGACGACATCATCCTCCACACCGTCCGGCTTTTGCAGGGCTTTGAGGATGTGCGGGCGTACTATCAGAAAAAATTCCGCTACGTACTCATCGACGAGTATCAGGACACCAACAACCTGCAATACTTACTGGCCTCCACCCTGGCAGGGGGCTATGAAAACTTCTGCGTGGTGGGCGACGACGACCAGTCCATCTACCGCTTCCGGGGAGCCACCATCGAGAACATCCTCTCCTTTGAAAAGCAGTATAAAGGGGCCCGGGTGATCCGTCTGGAGGAGAACTATCGCTCCACCGGCCACATCCTGGACGCGGCCAACGCCGTAATCCGCAACAACCAGGGCCGCAAGGGCAAGGAGCTGTGGACCAGGGCTGGCCCGGGAGACATGCTCCGGCTTTACACCGCCATGAACGAGAACGACGAGGCCCGGTATGTGGCCGCGAGAATTTTGGAGAATTTCGGCCAGGGCAAAAAATGGAAGGACCACGCTGTCCTCTACCGGATGAACGCCCAGTCCAACCAGCTGGAACAGGCCTTTAAGCGCGACGGCGTGCCCTACCGGATCATCGGCGGCACCCGGTTCTTCGACCGGGCGGAGGTGAAGGACGTGCTGGCCTACCTGACCGTGCTGGACAACCCGGAGGACGACCTGCGCCTGACCCGCATCATCAACAATCCCCCCCGGGGCATCGGGGCCCGGACGGTGGAGATCGCCCAGGAGCTGGCCCGCCGGGACGAGAGCTCCTTCTACGCCGTCATTGACAATGCCTCTCTCTACCCTGAGCTGCAAAAGGCCGCCAAGCGGCTGGGGGAGTTTACCGGGCTGATTCAGGGCCTGTATCAGCTGCTGGCCGAAAACCGTCTCTCCCTCCCCGACTTCTACGAGGAGCTTCTCGCCCGCACCGGCTACGCCGTCATGCTGGAGACCAGAAACACTGTGGAGGACCGTACCCGGCTGGAAAATGTGCGGGAACTTCTCACCTCTATTAACAGCTATCTGGAAAACAGGGCCGCTCAGGAGGAATCCCTGGCCGACGCCCTCCACGGCTTTCTGGACGAGATCGCCCTGTACACCGACATCGACAGCCACGACCCCGAGCAGGACTGTGTGGTGATGATGACCATGCACGCCGCCAAAGGACTGGAGTTTCCGGTGGTTTTTGTGGCAGGGGTGGAGGAGGGCATTTTCCCCGGCATCCGGGCCATCGGCGAGACGGAGGAGATGGAGGAGGAACGCCGGCTGTGTTACGTGGCCATGACAAGGGCCAAGGAACAGCTGTACCTGACATGCGCCAATCAGCGCATGCTCTTCGGCCGCACCAGCGCCAACCGGCCCTCCCGGTTTGTGGAGGAGATTCCCCCGGAACACCTGGAGAGGTCCGGAAGAAACTTTCTGTCCGGTCCCGCAGAGGACTGGGGCGGCATGCCCAGCCGGTCCTCGGGCTACGGCGGCTACGGCAGATGGTCCGGCCAGGGGGCCGGGTCCCACACCGCTTACGGGGCGGGCCAGCAGGGAGACAGAATCGGCCAGGGCTCCCCCGTAGGAAGCGGCCTCCGGGCCGCCCCGCTGTCCGGGAACAAATTGGGGACGGCGGGCCGCCCAGGGGGGCGGCCCCTACAGGGCGCCGCCTCCCTCCAGCTCTCCAAGGGCGACGCGGTGAAGCACAAGGCCTTTGGAACGGGGATGGTCCTCTCCATCCAGCCCATGGGGGGCGACGCGCTGGTGGAGATCGCCTTTGACAGCGTGGGCACCAAGCGCCTGATGCTCAAATCCGCTGCGGCGTATCTTACCAAAACTTAAAAAATCTTCAAAGAAGGCGGGAACTCTTTCCACCTTCCTGCGTCTATATTATAAAAGCCAAATTTTCTATGCCTGGGCGCGGTCGTTTTGAGGCCGTTTCTTAATCATTCCTTAAGAATTTGTAATCACTTTGTAGTTGTCAGTTTTCCTGGTCGGGGCATATAATAGAAGCTGATGGACAACCGCTGGTCTGCCCGGAGGCGTAGCGCCCCGGGCAGGACTGTTTTGGATAGGAGGAGACCGAACATGCCAGAAGTGAAAGACAACCAGACTATCCCCGCGCAGCAGGAAACCTCTCCTGCCGCCCCCTCTCCGTCCGCGCCTTCCAGCCCTCCCGCTAAAAAGCCGGCGGGGAAGGGCCGGCAGAAGATGGTCAAGCGGCTCATCGCCCTGGGCGTGGCTGCGGCGATTCTCGGCGGGGGCGGCTTTGCCCTGTACCGCTTCCTGACCGCCACCGATGACCAGCTGGGGGAGATCTTCCCCGCCACCGCGTCTATCGGCACGATTCAGAGCAAGGTGTCTGGACAGGGCAGCGCCCGGTCCAAGGAGCAGGCCGCCATCACCCTGACCCAGAGCGGCGTGGTGCAGGAGGTCTATGTCACCGGCGGGCAGACCGTGATGGCCGGCGACCCGCTGTACTCCATCTACAGCGAGGCGGCGGAGAAGGCGCTGACCGAGGCCCAGGATGAAATGAACAAGCTGCTGGAGGAGGCCAACAACCTCACCGTTCAGGCCCCCTTCGCCGGCAAGCTGATAGACGTGACGGAGTTTCAGATTGACCAGGAGGTGAGCAAGGGGACCAAGCTGGCCACCCTGGTCAACGACAAAAAGCTGAAGCTGTCCCTCTATTTCAGCTACGCCTACGAGAACGACATCTATGTGGGTCAGAGTGTGGACGTGTCCATCCCCGCAGTGATGAAGACCTTCACCGGTCGGGTGGACAAGATCAACAGGGTGAGCTTTATCTCCCCCGAGGGGGCGGTCCACTTTGAGGTGGTCATTGTCTTTGACAACCCGGGCACCCTGACAGAGAAAATGGACGCCTCCGCCGTCCTCACCGCCTCCGACGGCGGGGAAATCTACCCCTACAAGAACGGCCAGACCCAGTTCTACGAGACCCGTGATGTGCTGTCCAAGGCCTCCGGCCCGGTGGTGGCCTTGGGGAACCTTCTCAACTACGCCAACGTGAACGAGGGCGAACCCCTGCTGTACTTAGGCTCCAACACCATCGATGAGCAGATCAGAACCCAGCAGACCAAGCTGGACGAGGCGCAGGAGGCCATGAACGACTTTAACGCCGTGGCCCCCATCGACGGCACGGTGACCTCCTGCAACCTGGTGGAGGGCCAGGAGGTGAAGAGCGGCGACACGGTGGTTATGATCTCCAACAACGTGACCATGCTGGTCACCATCACGGTGGACGACCGGAACATCGCCTTTATCAAGCCGGGCAGCTATGTGGACCTGAGCGACTGGAACGGCGGCGTCTACCAGGGTCAGGTCACCTCCATCGATATGGCCGGAGCGGAGAGCGGCCAGGGCATGACCAACTACCCCGTCACCCTCACGGTGGATAACTACGACGGCTCCCTCATGGACGGGGCGTATTTGCAGTACTCCTTTGTCACCAGCGAGTCGGAGGCCTGCGTGATGGTGCCCACCGCCTGCGTGCAGTACTTCAGCCTGAAGGAGACCGGCGAGAGGGTGTCGGTGGTCTTTGTCCAGATGGACCAGGCCCCCGAGGAACTACCCGACCTGGATTACCCCACCGTTGAACCAGGGCAGAAGCGCACCTTCCCCAGCCAGGAGGAGGGCTACTACCCCGTGGTGGTGGAGACCGGCATTGCCGACACCCAGAATGTGGAGATCAAGTCCGGCGTGAACGAGGGGGATACCGTGTTCCTCAACTACACCCTCACCGACTACAGCTACGGCTAACAGAGGTGGCTGATATGCTGATCGACATTCGAGACCTCTATAAAATATACAACGAGGGGAAGGAGAGCGAGGTTCGGGCCCTGGACGGCGTCTCCCTCCAGATCGACAAGGGGGAGTTTGTGGCCATTGTGGGCCAGTCCGGCTCGGGCAAGTCCACCATGATGAACGTGCTGGGCTGTCTGGACATCCCCACTTACGGGGAGTACTTTCTGGACGGCAACGACATCGGCTCCCTCAACGACAAGCAGCTGGCCCGCATCCGCAACCGGGAGATCGGCTTCATCTTTCAGGGC
>CATONV010000007.1 GCA_951801655.1 uncultured Oscillospiraceae bacterium
TTCAGCCGAATAAGTAAATGTACGCAACGAGGCTTGGAGGTGCAAAAAAACTATAGTTATTTTGCATTTTTCTTCCAGGCAAAACGGCAAAAGCACCTGCTGACAAATATTCAGCAGGTGCTTTATTGTGCGCCGAAGGCGCGCTATTGTCTCTCAATCAGCGCCACTGCATGGGCAGCCATGCCCTCGCCGGAGCCGGTAAAGCCCAGACCCTCCTCGGTGGTTGCTTTCACATTGACATACTCGAGTCCCACTCCCATCACCCGGGCCAGATTATCCCGCATCTGAGGGATATACGGGGCCAGCCTGGGCCGCTGGGCCAGGATGGTGGCGTCCACATTGCCCACGGAAAACCCTTTCTCTCCCATCAGCGCCGTCACGCGTGCCAGCAGCTCCAGGCTGTCTGCTCCGGCGTAGGCGGCGTCGGTGTCTGGAAAGTGCTTTCCGATATCTCCCAGGCCCGCCGCCCCCAGCAGGGCGTCCATAACCGCATGGGTGAGAACGTCGGCGTCGGAGTGTCCCAGCAGGCCCCTCTCCCAGGGGATATCCACCCCGCCCAGGATCAGCTTTCTGCCCTCCGCCAGCCGGTGGACGTCGTAGCCGTGGCCGATCCTCATTCCCTGCACCTCCATTCTCTCTCCTCCGCTCTGGCCTGGAGGATGGCCTCCCCCAAAATCAGGTCCAGGGGGGTGGTGATCTTGATATTCTCCCGGCTGCCGCTGGTGAGGGTAATTTTCATCCCCAGCCGCTCCACCGCGCCGCAGTCGTCAGTGAGTGTTTCGCCGTCGTCAATGGCCTTTTGTATGGCCGCCCGGATGAGGCCCGCCTCAAAAACCTGGGGAGTCTGCACCGCCCACAGCTGGGCGCGGTCCACCGTCTCCGCCACCAGGCCGTCCTCCGTGCGCTTGATGGTGTCAGTCAAGGGGATAGCCGGGGCGGCGGCTCCAGTGAGGGCGGCCCGCGTCACCGTGTCCCGAATGATCTCCTGGGGCACCAGAGGACGGGCTCCGTCGTGGATGGCGATGAGCCCCGCCTCCGGATCCGCCTCCCGCAGGCCGGCCTGAACGGAGTGAATGCGTTCCTGCCCACCCACAATCACCTTGCGCACCTTGTCCAGGTTGAACTCCTTGCACAGGCCGGCAACCTCCACCACCAGATCCTCCCGAGCCACTACGATGATCTCATGGATGAGGGGACAATCCTGAAAGGCGTAGAGGGTATGGACCAGCACCGGCAGTTCTCCCAGCGGGGCCAGAACCTTGTCAATGCCTCCCATCCGCCGGGCCAGCCCAGCGGACACAATAACCGCAGAGCACTTGGGTTCCTCAGCGTCCTTCTTTCGCTTGAACAGAGAAAACAGGCCCATAATCCTCTCTCCTTACTCATCAAGTTGCCTCACGCACTGTTTCAATTATAACACAAATATCTGGCCAAGAAAAGCACAAAAACAGGACGGCCTCTCATTCCCGTCTGGGAAAAGGCCGCCCTGTATCATCCATATCAGGCCAACGCGGTGTTCAGCTCCTCCTCTACCGACTCATAGCTGACGCTTTTTGACAGCACAATCTCAGAGATCAGAATCTGTTTGGCAGAGTGGAGCATCTTCCTCTCTCCGGTGGATAGCCCTCGCTTCTGATCGCGTATTGTCAGGCCCTTGATAACCCGGGCCACCTCAAACAGGTCGCCGCTTTTCATTCTCTCCATATTCTCCCGGTAGCGGTGGTTCCAGTTGGCCGTCATCTCCACCTGGATGTCGGGGATGGCAGCCAGAACCTTATCGGCCTGCTCCTCATCTACCACCGGGCGCACACCGATCTCTTCGCAGTTCTCCGTGGGGACCATCACTACCATAGACCGGTTGGGCAGCTGAAGGATATAATAATCCCGCACCACGCCGTCCACTGTCTTCTGGACGATGCTTTCCACCACGCCCGCCCCGTACATGGGGTGGACCACCTTATCCCCGATCTGGTACACCTGTTACCTCACTTTCTCTCATCCGACGTTCGGCCTTTTCCAATTCTCTCCACTATACTCTGGGTATATTATATCAATTTTACCCTATTTTGGCAAGAGAAAAACTGAGATTTCAAAAAATTTTTTGCGGAATTTTCCAGTTTTTTAAGCCAGGACAGCCAAAAAACAGGCCCGGCCGCGTTGCGGCCGGGCTCATTTAGCTGAAATTACTCTTCCACAGGGGCTTCCTCGTCCCCGGCCTCCTCCTCATAGGAGGGCTCCAGCAGGGCACGGATGGACAGGGAAATCTTCTTATTCTCCATGTCCACGTCGGTGATCTTCACATCCACCTTGTCGCCCTCGGCCACCACGTCGCCGGGCTTCTCCACCCGGTGATCGGCCAGCTGGGAGATGTGGATCAGGCCGTCCACACCGGGAACCACCTCGGCGAAGGCACCGAAGGTCATCAGCTTGACGACGCGCACATTGGCGGTGTCGCCCACCTGATAGGTGCTGGTAAACACAGTCCAGGGGTCCTGGCTGTGGTCCTTCATGCCCAGAGAAATCTTCTTCTTCTCCTTGTCGGCGGAGATGACATACACATCCACGGTGTCGCCCACCTTGACCACCTCAGAGGGGTGCTTGATGCGGCTCCAGGACAGCTCGGAGATGTGAACCATGCCGTCCACGCCGCCGATGTCCACGAAGGCGCCGTAGGACGTCAGGGATTTCACGGTGCCGGTGTAGCGCTTGCCGTCCTCGATCTCAGCCCAGACCTTCTCAGCAGCGGCGGCCCTCTCCGCACGGGTAACCCGGCTGATGGAACCGACGACCCGGCGGCGGGCTCGGTTGACCTCGGTGATGACCAGGCGGACCTTCTGCTTGAGCAGCTCGCTCATGGGAGTCTCCCGGGGCAGGCCGGTCTGGGAGGCGGGGACGAACACCCGCACGCCTTTGACGGAGACGACTACGCCGCCCTTATTGTCCTCGGTGACAAAGCCCTCGACAACGGCCTCGTTCTCCCGGGCGGCCTCGATCTCCTCCCAGCCCTTGTTAATGTCCAGGCGGCGCTTAGACAGCTTGACCAGGCAGTCCCGGTCGCTGACCTGCATGACGATGGACTCGATCTCGTCGCCCACCTTTACGATGTCTTCAGGCTTGACTGTAGGATCGTCGCTCAACTCGGTCAGGGCAATGTAGCCAGGGTACTTGATACCCAGCTCAACCTGGACTTCGGTGGGCGTGATGGCCACAACGGTGCCGGTAACCTTATCTCCATTATTCAAAGTTTTGAACGACTCCTCCAGCATCTCCTGGAAAGATTTGTCCATCTCTAAGATTTCTTCGCTCATTTTGTCAATGACCTCCTTTATTATCCACGCGGGCGTCGACGCGCCCGCCGTGATGCCGACCATATCCACTTGGGGCAGTTGGCTCAAGTCCAGGTCCTCCGCCCGCTCGATGAGCCGGACACTGGGACAGGACTCCAGACAAATCTCTGCCAGCCGCCTGGTATTTGAGCTCTGCCTGTCGCCCACTACCACCATCAGGCCGCATCGGGCGGCCAGCTGGCGGGCCTCCTCCTGGCGTTTGGACGTCGCTCCGCATATTGTATCAAAAAATTCCGCGTTTGTACATAGTTTTTTTGCTCTTTTCACGCAATTTTCCCAAATTTTCTTGGTGGAGGTAGTTTGAGAAACAAATGTGAGTGGCAGATTGTTGTAATTTTCTCCACTTTCCAGCCATTTTTCCAAATCTTTTTCCCCGGAAACTACCACCGGGGCTTTACACCAGCCGGCAATGGCCACCACCTCCGGATGGCCGGCCGCACCCACGATCACAGGCTGACGGCCCCGTTTTTCCGCCTGAGCCACAATGTCGTGGATGTGAGTGACGTTGGGGCAGGTGGCGTCGAACACCTCTATCCCCCGCCGGGCGAAGTCTTCATAGACGGCCCGGCTCTCCCCGTGGGAGCGGATAATCACCCCGCACCCCTCCGGAACCTCCTCCGGTTTTTCCACCGTCCGCAGGCCCTGAGAGGCCAGCTGGTCGGTCACGTCCCGGTTGTGGATGATGGGGCCCAGCATGACACAGGGGACGCCCTGAGCGGCCTTCTCCTCCGCCAGCTCCACCGCCCGACGCACGCCGTAGCAGAAACCGGCGGACCGGGCCAGGATCACCTGTCTCATCCCACGCCCTCCCCCAGGGCCTGAACCCGGTTCATCAGGTCCTGGGCCATCACCTGCAGCTCCTCCGTTGAAGGCTTGCGCCCCTCATACTCTGGATAATAGGGTTTCCCAATTACCACAGTATTACGCCGGAACCGCCTTTTTTTCCGCTGTATGTACACCGGCAGCAGCGGGACGCCCGTCCGGGTGGCAAACAGGGCCGCCCCCACCTTGGCCTGGACGTCCTCCCCATCGTGGACCCGCGTCCCCTCGGGGAACATGAGCAGCTTGTCGCCCTCCTTCAAAAACTTCATGGCGGTTTTGACCGCACGCACGTCGGTGGTGTCCCGATCCACGCCGAACACCCCCGCTTTGCTCAAAATCCAGCCGATGAAGGGCACGCGCATGATCTGTACCTTGGCCATGGCCCGCATGGGACACCGATAGCCGAAGGCGAAGACCACATAGAAGGGGTCGCCGGCAGTGGTGTGGTTGGGACAGATCACCGCCGGACCCTGGGGGATATTCTCCCGGCCGATGGCGTACACCGGGTGGATCAGCCGGAAGTAGGGCCACACGGTGCAGTACAGCAGGTGGAAAAACCAGTCCATCCGTTTTTTTCGCTGATCCGGCGTCTCCTTGGCCCTCTTTTCCGTTTTGATAATCGCTTCCTCGCTCACTCAACCTTCTCCTTTACCAGGGACAGCAGCGCCTCCAGGCTCTGGTCCAGATTCAACGCCGTGGTGTCCAGCAGCGCGGCATCCTCCGCCTGTTTCAGGGGGGCGACGGGGCGGTGTTCGTCCTGATAATCCCTCTCCTTGATGTCCCGGAGGATATTTTCAAAGTCCGCCGCCTCTCCCCGCTGCTCCAGCTCCAGCAGCCGGCGGCGGGCCCGGGCTTCCGGGGCGGCGGTGAGGAAAATTTTCACGTCCGCATTGGGCAGCACCACCGTGCCGATGTCCCGGCCGTCCATGACCACATCGTGTTCCCGAGTCAGCCTGCGCTGATACTCCAGCAGGAAGGAGCGCACCTCCGGAATGGCGGATACCCTGGACGCCGCGCCGGATACCCGGTGCTCCCGGATGGCCTGGGAGACGTCCTCTCCGCCCAAATACATCCGCTGGACGCCGTCCTCCCCGTAGCCCATCCGAATGTCCAGTCCCTCCAGCAGAGGGACCACCCGGGCCGGGTCGGCAGGGTCCGCCCCCGCCCGCAGGGCAGTCAGAGCCACCGTGCGGTAGATGGCCCCCGTGTCCACATACAAATAGCCCAGCTTCTCCGCCAGCCGCCGGGCCAGGGTGCTCTTCCCCGCTCCGGCAGGGCCGTCGATGGCAACGCTTTTATGGTTCATCTTACTGTCTCCTTCTTTCGTCCCCCACAGGGAAAAGGCTCCTTTTCCCCGCAAGGGGGACGCCGCATCCGTAAGGCGGCAAAGCCGCCAACGGCTCCTTTTGAAAGGAGCTGTCAGCCGCAGGCTGACTGAGGATTGCGTTCGCAAAGCGAACATACGAAGTAAACAAGGTTTTGCAAACTTGGGTTTATTTCATACATTTTGGCTTCGCCAAAATACAATCCTCCGCCCCAGTGTGCGCACTGGGGCACCTCCTTTCAAAAGGAGGCTTTACTCTCCCCGACCCAGGAGGTAATCGGTGGTCACGCCGAAGAAATCGGCGAAGAAGTTCAGTGTCGTGGCAGGGACATTGATCAGTCCATATTCATATCGCTGATAATTTCGGTCTGTAATCCCCATAATTTTCGCCATTTCCACCTGTTTTAGCCCCTTACTTAACCGCAGAGCTTTCAAGCGTTTTCCAAATTCAACCAAAATATTTTTTTCCATAAAGCACCTCAAGCCCTCTTGACACAGCAAGACTTGTCGTGTATAATAGCACCACAAATCCTGTCGTGCAAGGAGGAATTAATTATGACTGACCTGATGCGCTGGATGTACGACCATTATATCAAACCCAACATCGAAAGCCAACCCAAAGACGAGGGCGAAGCCTTGCAGATTGACCTGCTGAACAACGAGCTTTCCCCCCAAATGCGGAAAACCCTCCAGGAGGTCTTGGCCCTATACGCCACCCGGAGCTTCCGCCTGGGGGTACGCACCGGGGTCACTCTGCACGCTGATTTATAAAGGCCGCCGCCCCTTCTCCCGCCGCCCGACCGGTGGCCCAGGCGATTTGCAGGTTGAAGCCGCCGGTGTAGGCGTCCACGTCCAGCAGTTCCCCGGCAAAGAACAGGCCGGGCACCTTTTTACTCATCATGGTTTTGGGGTCCACCTCAGACACCTTCACCCCTCCGGAGGTGACGATGGCCTCAGCCACCGGCCTGGGGCCGGACACCGCTACAGAAAAGCACTTGAACAGCTCCAGCAGCCGGCGGCGCTCCTGCTTTGTCACGTCGCGGGCCTTTTTGTCCCCAGGGATGGCCGCCCTCTCCAGCAGCACGGGCGCCAGCAGCCGGGGGGCCAGCGCCCCCATCAGATTGTCCATATTCCTGTTGGCCCCGGCGGTCAGCTCCCGCACCAGGCGGGCGTCCAGGGTGGCATCGTCCAGGGCGGGCTTCAGGTCGATGGCGCAGGTATACCGGTCCTTCTCAAAGTCCCGCATGTGGGCGCTGGCCGACAGCACCAGCGGCCCGGACAGGCCGAAGTGGGTAAACAGCAGCTCCCCCTGCTCCTGGAAAACCGTCTTTTTTTTCTGATTTTTTACGGTCAGCACCACGTTTTTCAGGGCCAGACCCTGCATTTGGGCGCAGAAAGCGTCCGGCGATTCCAGCGGCACCAGGGAGGGCTTCGGGTCCACGACGGTGTGGCCCAACTCCTCCGCGATCCAAAGACCGTCGCCGGTGGAGCCGGTGGCCGGGTAGGACAGCCCGCCGGTGGCCAGAACGACTGCCTCGCAGGAGATACTGGCCAGTTCTTTGGGACTGTTTCCCATCTCCACGGCACATGCCGCGCCGTCCCGGAGACAAATTTTGGACGCCCGGCCGTTTACCACCGTCACGCGCAGCCGTTTCATCTCGGCAAACAGGGCGTCAATGACATCGGCGGCCCGGTCGGACCGGGGAAAGACACGGTTTCCCCTCTCCACCTTCAGGGGGACGCCCAGCGACTCAAAAAATTCCTCCACCCAGGCGGGCGGGGTGTGGTCCAGGGCGCTGTAGAGGAATTTTCCGTTCCGGGGCGCGGCCCCCCGCACCTCCTCGCTGGAACAGTGGTTGGTCACGTTGCACCGGCCCTTCCCCGTGATATACAGCTTGCGGCCCACCTTCTGGTTACGCTCGACCAACGTGACACACGCCCCCAGCCGGGCGGCAGTGATGGCCGCCATCATGCCGGCGGCCCCGCCCCCAACAACGACAACAGTACTCATTCCTGCACCTTTTCATACACGCCGTATTCGTCCCAGATCTCCTCCAGCGTGTGGAAGGTGTGGGCCAAATCCTCGTTTTTCCGCTGACTCACCGCCACCAGCAGGGCGTTTACCAGAGACAGCGGGGCCACCAGGGAGTCCACAAAGGAGGCCATGTCGCTGCGGGCCATCAGGCTGTAGCGGGAGATGGGGGCCAGCGGGGAGGACTCGCCGTCAGTAATGGCCACAGTGGTGGCTCCCCGGTCCCGGGCGAAGCTCATAGCCTGCACGGTGCGGCTGGAGTAGCGGGGAAAGCTGATGCCGATGACCACATCCCCCTCCCCCACCCGGAGAAGGCTTTCAAAAATCTCGCTGGCCGTGTTGGCGGACACCAACGCCACGTTATCAAAAATGAGATTGAAGTAAAAATGCAGGAAGGACGCGATGGCCGCGGAGGAGCGCACACCAATAATGTAAATCTTTCGGGCGGACACAATGGCGTCCACCGTCTGCTCAAAGCTGTCCCGGTCCAGTTCCTCCAGTGTCATCCGAATTTTCTCTATATCCGACTGCAACACCATAGACAGCAGATCCTGGTCTCCCAGACGGTCCTTGGTCACCTCGATGCGCTGCACGGTGGTCAGCCGGTTGCGGATCATCTTCTGAAGGGAACGCTGCATGTCCGGATAGCCGTCGTAGCCCAGCTCAAAGGCAAAACGGACCACGGTGGACTCGCTCACCCCCACCCGTTTGCCCAGACGGCTGGCCGTCATAAAGGCGGCCTTGTCATAGGACTCCAGGATAAAGCTGGCGATCTTCCGCTGGCCCTTGGAAAAGGTATGGACGTTCTCCTGTATGGCGGTTAAAATGTCCCGGTTCATGGCCTTCAACCTCCCGATCAAATCACAATCTTTATCATACTAGATTACCGGGAAAAACGCAAGAGGTTTTTGCGGAAGCTTCGTTTCTCTTCCTGCAAAAACCTCTCAGCTGTCGCTTAACGGCCTGGTAAGTTCCAATAGCTCCCTGTCCGTGAGATTCCGCCACTGTCCGGCCTTCAGGGCCCGGTCCAGAGACAGCGTCCCCTCCCGCACCCGTTTCAGCCGCAGCACCTCCAGCCCGGCCTGGGCGCACATCCGCCTCACCTGACGGTTTTTCCCCTGGTGGATGGTAATGGACAGCTGGTGGATACCGCCGCTGTCCCGGCCCCGGCGCACCCGGGCGGGGGAGAGTGTCTCTCCGTCCAGCGCCATGGGGGCGGACAGGAGGGGCAGCGCCTTGTTCACATTGCCCGTCACCCACACCAGATATTCCTTTTCCACCTCATGGCTGGGGTGGAGGAGCTGATGAGTCAGGGCGCCGTCGTCGGTGAGAAGGAGCAGGCCCTCTGAGTCCAGGTCCAGCCGGCCCACCGGCCACACCCGGACGCCGCAGCCCTCCACCAGATCGGCCACCGTTTTCCGGCCTTTTTCATCCGACAGGGTGCTCACATACCCCCTGGGCTTGTTCAGCATGAGATAAGTCCGTCCGCCGCCGGGGACAAGGGGCCTGCCGTCCACCAGAACGGTGTCCCGGTCCAGGTCCGCCCGGTCTCCCAGATGGGCCTTCTCCCCGTTGACACGCACCCGCCCTGCGGCGATCCACTCCTCCGCCGCCCGGCGTGAGGCCAGCCCGCAGGCGGAAATCAATTTCTGAAGACGCTCCTCCATCGCATAAACCCTCCCTGGGGCGCAAGAATCTCCGGGATATTCCGCCCTGTCACCAGGGGCGCCCGGGCCAGCTCTTCCCCGTTGACGGAATACACCGCCTCGCCCACCGGTGTACCGGCAGACACCGGGGCCACAAGGGTATCCTCCGACAGTTCCCAGGCACACTCCAGCTTTTCATCGGGGGCCAGGGCGGCGGTCAGGTCCTCCGCCGTCTCAACGGGGCACACGGGCGACAGGCCTCCGGAAACAGGCAGATGTCCCACTCTCTCCCCAGTCCGGGACAGGGGCCTGGCCCGATAATTGGCAAAACCCCAGTCGAAAAGGGCGGTGTGATCCGCCCAGTCGCCAGGGGCGTTGAGGGTAACGCAGATCAGCGTGACACCCTCCCGCTTCGCAGCAGAGACCAGCGTCCGCCCCGCCTTTTCGGTGTAACCTGTCTTCAGGCCCACGCAGCCCTCATATCGCCAGAGCAGTTTGTTATGGTTGGTAAAGGTACGGGTGCCCAACGTAATGGATCTGGTCGCGACAATGTGGGCCAGCGCCTCATTTTCCAGGCAGGCCCGGGCCAGAAGGGCCATGTCGCAGGCGCTGGAGTAGTGCTTCTCGTCGTCCAGACCGTTGGGGTTGGCAAAGCTGGTATCCGCCATGCCCAGTTCCCGGGCTCTGGCGTTCATCCGGGCGACAAAGTTCTCCACGGTGCCGCCGCAGTGGCTGGCGATGGCCAGGGCGGCGTCGTTGCCAGAGCGGAGCAGCAGACCGTAGAGAAGGGCCTCCAGGGTGAGTTTCTCCCCGGGGCGCAGGTAAATCGAGGAGCCCTCCACCCCCGCCCAGCTCGGCTGTATGGTAACGACCTCCTCCAGGCTGCGCCCCGACTCCAGGGCAACCAGGGCGGTCATCAGCTTGGTGGTGCTGGCGATCAGCCGCCGGGTACGGCCGTCCTTTTCATAGAGAACCCGCCCCGTGGCCGCGTCCATCAGCACGGCGCTGGCGGCGGAGAGTTTGGGAGGAGAGCCCTCTCCCCGGACGGCGGGGAGAGTTCCCCACAGCAGCGCCCCGGCCAGCGCGATGGAAAAAAGCCGCTTCATTCCTGCCACCTTCTTTTCAATCGATGGTATTAGTATGGAACGGCTTTTTGCCTTTCTTTCCAGGAAATATTATCTTTCGCGGGGACCGCCTCTACTCTTCCTCGTCCTTCAGGGCCTTCTTCTCCTGCTGCTTTTCGATGAAGCCGGTCACCTTGTCCACCACCTCGGGCACTGTCTCGATGACCCGGTCCACAGTGGTGGCGGGAGGCGGGGCCACGGGGAGCAGCTTCACGCTGCCGTCCTCCCTGACCACCAGGAAGGCCACCGGCTCCAGCTTGGCGCTGGCGGCGCTGCCGCCGCCGAAGCCGTCCTTGGGCGCTCCAGCCTTGGTGGTAAACTCGGTGCCGCCGCCGCCCATGCCGAAGGACATGCGGGACACCGGGATGAGGGTAACGCCCTCCGCGTGGATGGGAGAACCCACAATGGTGTTCGCGTCCGCCATTGCCTTAATATTCTCCATGGTAATTTTCATCAGTTCCCCCAGAGAGTTTTTCTTCTCTTGTTCCATTGGTCATGCCGCCTTTCTCTGCCGTTGTTTTATTTTCAGCCGCTTTCGCGCGGCAAGCGTCTTGAACAGCGCCTTAAAGCCGGCCCGCAGGCCAATCCAGACCACCGTGCCGATTTTGATGGACAGGGCCGCCGTGCCGTACACCGTCATGCCTGGTGCGTCAAAATCCAGCTTCACCCGGGCGGAGCCGTCCTTCACATGAAACGCCCCGGTCAGCGGAACCCACAGCGCCCCCAGCGCGGCGTTGGCCTGGCCGAAGAGAATAGCCGTGTCCGCCGGGTCGCTCCCGCCGGCGGTCAGCTCCAGCTCCAGAGTATCCACACGCAGGCCCCGCCACATGCCCTTTGCCGCCTCCAGGCCCACAGGCAGCAGCGCCTTGGCATATTCCAGCGCGCCTCCGATTTTCTCCGGAAGGGGCGTGGGCGGTTTTTCCTTTTTGGGCTTTTGTGTCTTCTTTTTCGCCTTGGGTTTTCGCGGCTTGGGAGTCTCCTTTTCCCTGGACTTCACAGGGAGAATTTTGATCCAAAATCTTCCCAGCCGCACCCACAAAAAGAAGCCTGAACTGTTAAACTCCGCCCGGCCGCCCACCCGGATCTGCCCGATGAGGAGAAGAATCAGGACAATGACGGCCAGGAGGTGCAGCGCTCTCATGTTCCCTCCGCCGGGGCTTCCGGCGGCTGGGGCTGGGCCCCGTCCTCCTGGGTCTCCGCCCCCCGGAGACGGGCCAGGCTGGCCTCCAGCTCCAGCGTAAACTGGCCGCCCTCCTGGGATGGTCCCGGCAACGCGGGCAGTTCGTCCAGGCTGGACAGACCGAAGGAGCGCAGAAAGTTTTTGGTGGTTTTAAACTGGACCGGCCGGCCGGGCACCGGCAGACGGCCCGCCTCCTCGATGAGCTCCCTCTCCAGCAGCAGGCCCATGGTGTAGGAGCTGTCCACACCTCGGATCTGATCCACCTGGGCCCGGGTCACCGGCTGAAAGTAGGCTACAATAGCCAGCACCTCCAGCGCCGGCTGGGACAGCCGGGCGGGCTTGCGGCTCTCCAGAGTCTTTCGGATATACTCGGCGAACTCAGGTGCGGAACACAGCTGATAGCTGGCGTCCAGCCTGATCATGCGAATGCCCCGGCGGTCGTAGCTGTACTGGTCCATCAGCCGCTGGGCCACCGCATCCAGGGTGGGCCGGTCCACCTCCAGCCCCAGGCACAGCCTTTCCACCGCCACCGGCTCCCCGGCGGCAAACAGCACCCCCTCCAGGGCGGATTCTAACTCTTTGACCTCCATCGGGGGCACTCCTCTCCTAATAACTTTCCGATGTAAACTCCACCGCCCCCTCCTCCTGGGTGCAGGTGACAGTACAGTCTGACTCGGTGCCCGCCAGCAGCAGACGGCTGGCCTTGCACAGCTCCAGCACCGCCAAAAAGGTGGCCACCACCTCAGAGCGGCTGCGGCTGCCCTGAAACAGGGCCCGAAAGCGGGTAACACCAAAGGTCATCAGTCTTTTCACAATCTCTCCCGCCTTGTCGGCTACCGGATAGGTCTCCCGGCCCACAATGCCCCGGAAGGCAGACATCGGCGGCGGCAGCTTGTTGCCCAGCCGGTCCAAAACGGCGTTCATTGCCTTGAGCAGGTCTGATTGATCGTGAACAAAGTGGTATATCTTTCCTGAACGGACCGCCTCGGGCGTCTTGGTCAGGTAGTCCCGACCGATCTGATAGCGGCTGTCCAGCGCCGGGAGAACCGCTTTGATTTTTAAATAGTCCTCGTTGCGCTGGTGGGCCTCCAGGGTGGCAATGAGCTGTTCCACCTCGTTTATGGCCTCCTCGCCGTTGATGGGCAGCAGCATCCGGGTCTTGATATAAACCAGATGGGAGGCCATGGTAACAAAGTCGCTGGCCACCTCCAGGTCCATCTCCTTGCGCTTGTTCATCCACTCCATGTACTGGTCTAATATGAGGGCAATCTGAATGTCCTTAATCTCCAGCTTGTTTTTGCTCAGCAGATGGAGAATCAGGTCCAGCGGCCCTACAAAGTCCTCCATGGCTTCCTCTTTTGCCTTCACCACCCCTTCCAGGTGGTAAATGGGTGCCTCCAAGGGCCCACCTCCCCATTTTAGGTTTATCTTTTTGCTTATTATACCAGTTTGTGGAGGAAAAGACAAGCAAATTTCAAATAAGTCTTGACAAGTACATAAAACGTACCTATACTGTACTTAGGAGGTGAATCTCTTGTCCCCAAAACCAAAGGCCTACACAGAGCGAGTCAGTACGTTCCTCTCAGCACAGCAGTTAGACGCGTTGAAGCAGGAGGCTGAGCAGAAAGGAACCAATGTCAGCGCATTGATTCGTATGATTATTCTGGAGCATCTGGCCGAAAAATAAGAGTTCCGGCACGCCGACGAAAGCAACACCGAAACTCTTAAACCAACACCCGAAGGTCTGGTAAATCTATTATGCCACACCTCCCGGTGAAAATCAACAGGAGGTTTTCAAAATGGACCCGAAAAAACAGCTGCTGTTCCCTATTCCCTCAACCATCTTAGAAAACACCATCGAATACTCTCATGAGTTTGCCCTGCGCCTGCAAATCGAGGCCGCCGCGCTGGCCAGTCTGGACAGCCCCCAGGCCAAGGCTTTGGCGCAGAAGCGTATCGAGCAGGCCGAGGACGTCCAGGCAATGTTTGAATACTACATATCCCTGTAGAGCGGCATTTGCCGCTCTATTTTTCAATTCCGATAAAAATAGCCGAGAGCAGTTCCTCACGCCCCGTCCCCTTTTCGGCGGAGAAGGGGATCACCATGTCCTCCTCTCCCAGTCCCAGGGTGTCCCGAATGAGCTGGAGATTGGGTTCAACCTCGCTCTTTTTCAGTTTATCCAGCTTATTCGCCACAATCACAAGAGGACAGCCGGTATCCCGGAACCACCGGAACATGGTGCAGTCGTCGGCGGTAGGCTTGTGGCGGGCGTCCACGATCATCACCCCCAGAGTGAGCAGGTCTGGGCGGGCGAAGTAGTCCTCCATCAGCCTGCCCCAGCGGTCCCTCTCGGCCTTGGACACCTTGGCGTAGCCGTAGCCGGGCAGGTCCACCAGGTAGAAGGCTTTGTCGATGTTGAAGTAGTTCACATGGACCGTTTTCCCCGGCGCGGCCCCCACCCGGGCGAAGTTCTTCCGGCCCAGCAGCCGATTGATGACGGAGGACTTGCCCACATTGGACCGCCCGGCAAAGGCCACCTGGGGCAGGCCGTCCTGAATAAAGGTTTTGGGGGAGACGGCGGAGAGAACAAATTCCGCTTTTTGCAGGTTGATGGGCATAGCAACCCCTCCTTCGGTGCGGTGTAGGGGCCGGACTCTGTCCCGGCCCGGTTTTGTTCTGGACCGGTCGGGGCGGCGCGGAGACCGCCCCCTACTGGCTCAGCCGGGAGCCGCCCTCCCCCTGAGATGTGGGCGGGAGCTCGGGCAGGGCCTCTCTCTTTTTGGGCCGGCCCCGTCTCCGGACAGGAGCGGCCTCCACCGGGCGGTTCAGGGCCTGGGCCAGCACCTGGTCCGCCCTCTCCACCAGGACAAACTGGAGGGCTTTCCGCACGGTCTGGTCGATCTCCTCCAGGTCCTTGGCGTTGTCTGCGGGGATGAGGACCGTCTTGATGCCGTTTCGGAAGGCGGCCATGGTCTTCTCCTTCAGCCCGCCAATGGGCAGCACCCGGCCCCGGAGGGTGATCTCGCCGGTCATGGCGATCCCCCGGCGCACGGACACTCCGGTGAGGGCGGACACCATGGCGGTGGTGATGGCGATGCCGGCGGAGGGGCCGTCCTTGGGGATCGCGCCCTCGGGGAAGTGGACGTGGATGTCTTTCTCCTTGTAAAAGTCAGCGGGAACGCTGAGCTGGTCGGCCCGGCTGCGGATGAAGCTGAGGGCGGCGTGGGCCGACTCCTTCATCACATCCCCCAGATTGCCGGTGAGCTCCACCTTGCCGGAGCCGGGGACCACGTTGACCTCCACCTCCAGCAGCTCGCCCCCAACACTGGTCCAGGCCAGGCCGTTGACCACGCCCACGCGCTCTTCCAGGGCCTGGCGCTCCGGATGATAGCGGGGTACGCCCAGATACTCTTCCAGCTCCTTCTCCGTCACCTTAACAGCCTCTGCCTCCTCGGACACCACCTTCATAGCCGCCTTGCGGCAGACAGCGGCCAGACGGCGTTCCAGCACACGGACCCCCGACTCCCGGGTGTAGGCGGCAATGATCTCCCGCAACGCCCCGTCGGACACCTTCAGCTGCCCCTTCGTCAGCCCGTGGCGCTTGATCTCCTTGGGCAGCAGGTGCTTTTTGGCAATCTGCACCTTCTCCTCGTCGGTGTAGCTGGACAGCTCGATAACCTCCATCCGGTCCAGCAGAGGTCGGGGGATGGTGTCGGTGGTATTGGCGGTGGTGATAAACATCACCTGAGACAAGTCGAAAGGAATTTCCAAAAAATTGTCCCGGAAGGTGGAATTCTGCTCCCCGTCCAGCACCTCCAGCAGGGCGGAGGCGGGGTCCCCCCGGTGATCATGGCCCAGCTTGTCAATCTCGTCCAGCAGAATGAGGGGGTTGCAGCTCTGGGCCTGGTTGATGGCGGAGATGATGCGGCCGGGCATGGCCCCCACGTAGGTCTTCCGGTGGCCCCGGATTTCCGCCTCGTCGCTGACGCCGCCCAGAGAGATGCGCGCCAGCTTCCGGTTCATGGCCCGGGCCATGGACATGGCAATGGAGGTCTTGCCCACCCCCGGAGGCCCTGCCAGACAGATAATCTGTCCCTTCAGCTCAGGGGCAAGCTGACGGACGGCCACAAACTCCAGCACCCGCTTTTTCACCTTGTCCAGCCCAAAGTGGTCCTGGTCCAGCACCTTCCGCACGGCGGAGACATTCACCTTTTCCTTCGTAGTCTTTCCCCAGGGCAGCTCCAGGCAGATATCCAGGTAGTTGCGCAAAACCGTGCCCTCGGAGGAGCTGTAGGACTGTTTGGCCAGCCGGCTCAGCTCCTTGTTCAGCTTCTCCCGCACCGGGTCAGGGAGTTTGGCCTGGGCAATTTTCCCACGGTACTCCTCAATCTCGTCAGCTTCCTCCCCCAGCTCGGTCTGGATGGCCTTCATCTGCTCCCGCAGGTAGTAGTCCCGCTGGTGTTCGTTCATCGACTCCCGGGCCCTCTCCTGAATCTCCTGGTCCAGAGAGAGAATTTCCACCTCTCTCTCCAGCAGACGGTGCAGCTTCTCCAGCCGCTTAACGGGGCGCAGCTCCTCCAGAATCGCCTGCTTGTCGCTGTTGCGCATGGGGATGTTCTGCGCCACATAGTCGGCGATATGCCCCGGGTCCTGGCTGGCCAGCACGTGGATCATCAAATCGGGGGACAGCTTGGGGGAGAGCTCGGCATAGTCCTGAAACAGCTCGTAAGTGGAACGCATCAGGGCCTCGGTTTTGGCGCTGCCCCGGGTCGAAGGCTGGGGCACATGAATCTCCTCCACCTCTGCCTCCAAATGGGGATCGGCGCGCAGCAGCTGGCGCAGACGGCCCCGGGCGGCTCCCTCCACCATCACCCGCACATTGTCCCCCGGCATCCGAAGAATCTGGCGAATATTGGAGATGGTACCCACCTGATACAGGTCATCCGCCCCCGGCTCCTCCACCGCGATGTCCTTCTGACCCACCAAAAATACAGGGCTTCCGGCGGACATGGCCGCCTCCAGCGCCCGGACGGAGGCGCCCCGGGCCACCTCAAAGTGGATCAGCACATTGGGGAACACCGTCAGCCCCCGCAGGGCGATGGCGGGCATAGTGGTGGAAATATCCCATTCTTTCGACATGGTTCTTCACTTCCTTTCAAGGATGCCAATGTCTCCCCCGCAAGGGGGAGGCAGCAAGGACGCCCCGTGCCCTCTACTGTGGGTGTTGCGGGGCGTCCGTTTTTATAATATCAGCCTGCCCGACCGTGGTCCCGACGCTTGGGCTGCTCCACCTGAAGACTGGCTCTGCCCAGCTTGGGCCGCTGGGTGCGCTCCGGGTCCCGGATCAACTCCGGGGACGCGCCGTCCCGGACACACTCGCCGGTAATTTTCACCTTGACAATGGTGGGCTCGGAGGGAATATCATACATGATCGGATTCATAACCTCCTCCAGAATAGCCCGCAGGCCCCGGGCGCCGATCTCCCGGGCCACCGCCCGGTCGGCCACCGCCTCCAGCGCCTTGGAGGTAAACTCCAGCTCCACCTCGTCGTAGCTCAGCAGCACCTGATACTGCTTTACCAGTGCGTTCTTGGGCTCGGTGAGGATGCGCACCATCTGATCCCGGTCCAGGGATTCCAAGGTTGTGACCACGGGCATGCGGCCCACCAGCTCAGGAATAATGCCGTATTTCAGCAGGTCCTGAGGCTGGATCTCGCCCATCAGCTCGCCCACATTCCTCTCCTTCCTGCTTTTGATCTCCGCGCCGAAGCCCAGGGATCGCTTGTCCAGGCGATTCTCGATGATCTTGTCGATGCCATCGAAGGCGCCGCCGCAGATGAAGAGGATGTTGTGGGTGTCGATTTGGATGAACTCCTGGTGGGGGTGCTTCCGCCCGCCCTGAGGGGGGACGTTGGCAATGGTGCCCTCCAGAATTTTCAGCAGCGCCTGCTGTACGCCTTCGCCGGACACATCCCGGGTGATGGAGGTATTCTCGCTCTTCCGGGCGATCTTATCCATCTCGTCGATATAGATGATGCCCCTCTCGGCCAGTTCAACGTCGTAATCGGCGGCCTGGACCAGACGCAGAAGGATATTCTCCACATCGTCGCCCACGTAGCCCGCCTCGGTAAGGGTGGTGGCGTCCGCGATGGCGAAGGGCACCTTTAATACCCGGGCCAGGGTCTGGGCAAAGAGGGTTTTGCCGCAGCCGGTGGGCCCCATGAGCAGGATGTTGCTCTTCTGTAGCTCCACATCCTCCGCTCCGCCGAAGTAGATGCGCTTATAGTGGTTGTACACCGCCACCGCCAAGGCCGCCTTGGCCTTCTCCTGGCCGATGATATACTGGTCCAAAACGGCGTGAATCTCCTTGGGCGTAGGGATTACATCGGGGATCTCCCCGGGAAACTGGTCCAGATCGTCCAGCAACAGGGGCTCCGCCCCCATGGCCTCCATGCACAGGCTGACGCACTCGTTGCAGATATAGACGCCGGGACCGGCGATCATCCGCTGCACCTGATCCGGGTGTTTGCCGCAAAAGGAACAGCGGACCTTTCTCTCGTCGTTGTTAGCCATGGATACACCTCAATTTCTTGGGAAAATTATCGCTTATCAATCACTTTGTCGATTAAACCGTACTCCACAGCCTCCGGCGCGGTCATAAAGTTGTCCCTCTCGCAGTCGGCGGTGACCACCTCGATGGGCTTGCCGGTGTTCTCTGACAGGATGCGGTTCATCCGGGTCTTGACGATTTCCAGCCGGCGCAGATGAATGGCCATGTCGGTAATCTGGCCCTGGGTGCCGGCGGAGGGCTGGTGGATCATAATCTCGGCGTTGGGCAGGGCCAGGCGCTTGCCCTTGGCCCCGGAGGACAGCAGGAAGGCCCCCATGGAGGCCGCCAGACCCACGCAGATGGTGGACACGTCGCACTTGATATACTGCATGGTGTCGTAAATGGCCATACCTGCGGTGACGGAGCCGCCGGGACTGTTGATGTAGAACTGAATGTCCTTGTCCGGGTCCTGGGCCTCCAGGTACAGCAGCTGGGCCACCACCAGAGAGGCGGTGGTGTCGTTGACTTCCTCCGACAGCATGACGATACGGTCGTTGAGCAGACGGGAAAAAATGTCGTAGGACCTCTCGCCCCGGTTGGTCTGTTCGACTACATAGGGAACCAAACTCATAATACACACTCCTTTTTTCAGTTGGGATACCTGATTATACCCATTGGAGAGGAAATTCATTCCCTGGGATATTCGTACGCCCGGGGCGGCTGTCGCCGCCCCGGGACGTTTATCTGTTACTCCTGCTCCTCGGTCTTCTTCTTCCGAGTGCGCTTGGGCTTCTCCTCGCCCTTGTCCTCCTCGCCGTCCTTCTTGGGGGCGGCCTTCTTCTTGGCCTTTCCCTCCTTGGCGCTGTCCATTACCAGCTTGTGGGCCTTCTGGAGGGACAGGTCTTTCTTCAGGCCGTCCTCGGGGACAATAGCCTTTACCTGGTCGGCGTCCATGCTGTATTGTTCCGCCAGCTTGGCGATCTCCGCCTCATACTCCTCGTCAGACACCTCAATGCTCTCCGCCTTGGCCACGGCGGTGAGGGCCAGCTCCATCTGCACCTGCTTCAAGGCGGCGGGCTTGGCGGAGGCGCGCATCATCTCGGGGGTCATGCCCATCATGGACATGTACTGGTCCATGCCGATGCCCTGGTTCTGAAGACGCATGGCGTAGTCGTCCATCAGCCGGTCGGTCTGGCTCTCCACCATGCCGTCGGGGATCTCGCACTCCATGTTCTCCACCAGCTGCTCCATCACGGCGTTCTCAAAGTCGGCCTGGGCCTGGGTCTTTTTGCGCTCCAGCAGCTTGTCGCCCAGGTCCTTGCGGAAGTCGGCCAGGGTCTCAAACTCAGACACGTCCTTGGCGAACTCATCGTCCACCTCGGGGGCCTGGGGTTCCTTCACCTCGTTGACCTTCACGTGGAAGATCACGGCCTTGCCGGCCAGATCGGCGTGGTAGTCCTCGGGGAAGGTGATGTCAATGTCCTTCTCCTCGCCGGCCTTCATCCCGACAACCTGCTCCTCAAAGCCGGGGACAAACATGCCGGCACCCAGCTTCAGGTCGTAGTTCTCGCCCTTGCCCCCCTCGAAGGGAGTGCCGTTGTCAAAGCCCTCAAAGTCAATCACAGCGGTATCGCCTTTCTTGGCCTTGCGCTTTACGCTGACCAGACGGGTAGCCCGGTCGATGTAGGGCTTAAGCTCATCGTCGATATCCTGGTCGGTGACCTTGACCTCCTCCTTGGGGGCGGTCAGGCCCTTGTACTCGCCCAGCTTGGCCTCTGGACGGACGGAGACCAGCGCCTTGAAGGTAAAGCCCTCCTTGCCCGCCTCCACAATCTCCATCTTGGGGTAGCCCACGTCGTCCAGGCCCTGCTCCTTCACGGCCTCTTCATAGGCGGCGGGGTAGACGTCGTTGATGGCATCCTCGTAGAACACGCCGGTGCCGTACATGCCCTCGATAATCTTCCGGGGGGCCTTGCCCTTGCGGAAGCCGGGCACATTGATCTTGCCCCGGGTCCTCAGATAGACCCTTTGAACGGCGGCCTCGAACTGCTCAGCCTCCACCTGGATGGTGAGCTCTACGGTGCTCTTTTCTTTCTTCTCAACACTGGTGACCTTCATTTGTACAATTTCCTCCTGTCGGTCCCGCCTCCGGAAACGGCCGGCGGAGGGGCCTTTTTACTTTCGCCACGATATTCTATCAGATACGCGGCGGTTTGAACAGTCTTTTTTTGAAATTTTCCAGATTTTTTCCTGATTCACTTTCCGTGAACCCTGGAATCAGGCATTTTGACGGGGTTTCGCGTGCAGGGGCGGATATGATCCGCCCGTCCCAGGCGTCTGCTGTTTTCGCGGGCGGATGATTTCCTCTCCTACAGGATGCACACCGGCCTGAAGCCCACATAGTCGGCGGCCACCAGGCGGTAGTCCACGCCTCCCTGCCGGCCGGTGACGGCCAGGCGGTGGCTCCCCCCGTGGAGGTGGCCGTAGCAGCACAGCTTCACCCCGTACTTCTCCAGCAGATCGATAATCTCCTGACAGCGGTAGCCCTGGTACAGGGGCGGGTAGTGGAGAAAGCACAGCTTCTCCCTCTCCCCCGCCGCCTTCAGAGACGCCTCCAGGCGGATCAGCTCCCGGTTGAAGATTTTGGCGGAGTGCTCCCCCCGGTCCTCCTCGTAGAACCAGCCCCGGGTGCCGCACAGGGCGGTTTCTCCGTAAAAGTGGCAGTTGTTGTGCAGAATGTCCAGGGTGGAAAAGCCGTTCTCCTCAAAAAACGCCTTCATCTTGCTGGCGGTGGTCCACCAGTAGTCGTGATTGCCCTTGAGAAGAAGCTTCCGTCCCCCGGGCAGGGCATCCAAAAAGGCAAAGTCCTGTCTTGCCTCCTCCAGACTCATGCCCCAGGAAATGTCTCCGCAAATTACCACGGTATCCTCCTGGGACACAATCTGAAAGCTCTCCTTCAATTTATCCACATAGCCTGTCCAGCCGCCGCCGAACACGTCCATAGGCTTGCCGCTGGACAAAGACAGGTGGGTGTCTCCAATGGCGTACAGGGACATAGACTCACTCCAGCAGGGACCGCACCGCGTCCACCATGTTGTCCTTCTCCACCACCTGGGTGAATCGGACCCGCTTGTCTCTCAGCCCGGCCAGGGGGGCGGGGGCGGGCTGTCCGGTCTTTGCGGTGAGCTGGTCCAGGGCGTCCAGGCCGCTGGCAACGGAGGTCTCCCCCAGGGCCTCCAAAACGCTTGTGCAGAATTTGAAGGGGCTGGCGGTGGAGGCCACGATGGCGGGGGTCTCGTCTCCCGTCTCGCTGCGGTACTGCTCCAGAGAGGAGAAGGCCACGGCGGTGTGGGTGTCGATAAGGTAGCCGTGCCTCTCAAACATGGTCCGGATGACCCGCTGGGTCTCCCGGTCGTCGCAGAAATATCCCTTGAACAGCTTTTGCAGCTTGGACTTCACCTTCTCGCTCACCTGATAGCGCCCCGCCTCGTTCAGCAGACGCATGTAGCCCTTTACCTCCTCTGTGTCCTGCGTAAGGGCGAAGAGCAGCCTCTCCAGGTTGGAGGAGATGAGGATATCCATGGAGGGGGACATGGTGTTGTAGAAGGTGCGGTTCCGGTCATAGACCCCCTCCCGCAGGAAATCGGTGAGGACATTGTTGCTGTTGGAGGCGCAGATCAGCTGATTGATGGGCAGGCCCATCTCCCGGGCATAATAGGCGGCCAGAATATTGCCGAAGTTGCCTGTGGGCACGCAGATATTCACCGCCTGGCCGGGCGTCAGCTTCTCGTCCCGGAGCAGGTCGCAGTAGGCGGAGATGTAGTAGACGATCTGGGGCAGCACCCGGCCCCAGTTGATGGAGTTGGCAGAGGAGAAAAAGTATCCCCGGTTCGCCAGCTCCCGGCGGATCGCCTCGTCGGAAAACAGCCGTTTCACGCCGGTTTGGGCATCGTCAAAGTTGCCCACCACAGCGCAGACGCCCACGTTGCTCCCCTCCTGGGTGACCATCTGTAGCTGCTGCACCTCAGACACCCCGTCCTTGGGATAGAACACCAGGATTTTGGTGCGGGGCACGTTTTTAAAGCCCTCCAGCGCCCCCTTGCCTGTGTCCCCTGATGTGGCCACCAGGATACACACCGTCTTCTCCTCCTCCGTCTTCACCAGGGAAGCCGTGAGCAGGTGGGGCAGCATCTGAAGGGCCATGTCTTTAAAGGCGCAGGTTGGCCCGTGCCACAGCTCCAGGCAGTGGGTATTGCCGTCCACCGTGTGGACGGGAGTCACCGCCGGGGAGTCGAATTTGTCCGGGCCATAGGCCGCGTTGGCGTAGTCGGTGAGCTCCTTGACGGAAAACTCCTCCAAAAACTGCTTCATGATGTACACCGCCCGTTGCTGATAGGCCATGTCCCGGATATCCTCCAGGGCCTTGCCCGGCAGCTTTGGGATGTAAAAGGGGGTCAGCAGACCCCCGTCTCTGGCCAGCCCCTGGGCGATGGCCTGAGAGGCGGAATACTGAATGGTGTTGTCCCGCGTGCTGATATACCGCATGTTGATCCTTCCTTACGTTATATTGATGGCTCCTATTATGCCAGTTTTCCCCGCAAAGGTCAAGGTTTTTTCACGGTTTTCCCTGCAGCGGCGCTCCCCACAGTGCAGATCACAGAATCAATCTGTCCATCTGCCCTGTGGGGAGCATATCGCCTGTTGCACAGGCCGGTTATTCCGTACGCTTAAAATCTTTTTCAGTCCGCTGACGCCGCGGCTCTTCCCCTCTGCGATAAGCAACCACAGCACCCTGTCCTTCAGAGGTCTCCGACGAGATTTTTACAGTGCTTTTATCTCTGGATGCGACCAGAGCCGTCGCCGCCGGCCAGCTTTTCCACCTCGGCCACAGTGACCATGTTGTAGTCGCCCTCGATGGAGTGCTTCAGGGCGGAGGCCGCCACGGCGAACTCCACCGCCTGCTGCGTGGTCTTACCGTTCATCAGGGAGTAGATCAGCCCACCACCGAAGCTGTCGCCGCCGCCCACCCGGTCAATGATGTGCAGCTCATACTTCTTGGAGAAGCAGTACTCGCCGGAAGCCACATCGTAGAGCATGGCGGACCAGCCGTTGTCAAAGGCGGAGTGGGATTCCCGCAGGGTGATGGCCACCTTCTCAAAGCCGAATTTGTCGGCCAGCTGCTTGGCCACGGACTTGTAGCCCTCCCGGTTGATCTCGCCGGCGTAGATATCGGTGGACTCGGCCTCGATGCCGAACACGTCCTTGGCGTCCTCCTCGTTGGAGATGCACACATCCACATACTGGCACAGGTCGGTCATGGCTTCACGGGCCTGCTCCCGGGTCCACAGCTTGCCCCGGTAGTTCAGGTCGCAGCTGATCTTGATGTTGCGGACCTTGGCGGCCTTGCAGGCCTCCCGGCAGATATCGACGACATTGGGGCCCAGGGCCGGGGTAATGCCGGTGAAATGGAACCACTCCACGCCGTCGAAAATCTTGTTCCAGTCAAAGTCGGCTGCCGTGGCCTCCTGGATGGCGGAGTGGGCCCGGTCATAGATGCACACGCTCCCCCGCTGGGAGGCGCCCTTCTCGTTGAAGTAGATGCCCACACGGTCGCCGCCCCGGGTGATGAGGGAGGTGTCCACGCCGTAGCGGCGCAGAGAATTCACCGCCGCCTGACCGATGGCGTGGGCGGGAAGCTTGGTTACATAGGCCACGTCCATGCCGTAATTAGCCAGGGAGACGGCCACGTTGGCCTCGCCGCCGCCGAAGGTAAACTCCAGATGGTCCGCCTGAACAAATCTCTCATAGTTGTAGGGCTGGAGGCGAATCATCAGCTCGCCGAAGGTGACTACCTTTGCCATATCAATCATTCTCCTTTTATTTTGTAGGGGCCGCCGCCCTCGGCGGCCCATTTTCACGGAAACGGATTCATCTTCACGGGCCGCCCAGGGGGGCGCCCCTACAGAGAAATTACCGCTGAACCAAGTGAATTGCGAAGCCGCCCACCTCTCCCTTGAGGTAGATGGCTTTGGGCTTTCGGGTGGACTCATCAAACTCCACACCCTGGCGGTTCAGGTGATAAATGGCTCGATCCAGGTTGTTGGTGCCGATGGCGATGTGGCCGTTTCTGCCCAGATAGGGGGCCTTCATGCACTCCACGGCGCTGCCGGCAAAGATGGAGCTGCTGCCCGGCTTGTAGTCGAAGCCGAAGAAAGCGCACAGGGTTTTGGCCGCCCGCTGGGCCTCCACCTCATTTTCGCAGTTGATGCCCACGTGGGCCAGGGAGAAGCCCAGCATGGTCTTGACCGCCTCCTTGCAGATGGCGGTAATCTCGTCCCACTTGCCAGCCTTGATCATGTCGCTCTTGCACATCCAAGTGCCGCCCACAGCCACAATCTGGTCATAGCTCAGGTAGTCGTTGACATTTTTGGCGTTGACGCCGCCGGTACACATCCACTTGGCGCCCTTCAGCGCCGCGCCGATGTTCTTCAGCATGGCTACGCCGCCGTTGGCCTCGGCGGGGAAAAACTTCAGAATTTCGCAGCCCTGGTTCATGGCCTGCTGCATCTCGCCGGCGGTGGCAGTACCGGGCATCATGATGCCGCCCTTGTCTATGACGTGCTGGGTCACATTGGGGTCGTAGCCGGGGGCCACGATGAACTTGGCCCCGGCAGCCATGGCCCGGTCGGCCTGGTCAATCGTAAGGACGGTACCCGCGCCCAGCAGCATCTCGGGGACCTCTTTGCTGATCATCTTGATGCAGTCCTCGGCGCAGGCGGTGCGGAAAGTGACCTCGGCGGCAGGCAGTCCGCCCTCCACCAGCGCCCTGCACAGGGGCACCGCCTCGTCCACGCTGTTGAAGGCGATAACAGGAATGATGCCAATGTCAGAAACGCGCTTGAGAATTTCGTTCATAGAAGTAATTCCTCCAGTACATCAGTGTGTTCGCGTACAGCTCATTTGTCTGTTCTGGCTACCATTATACAACTTGCATACTAGAATGCAATCGTTGGAATGACAAAAATATTTTTCTCGTTTTTGTATATTTTATCCAGAAGCCCACTGTTCGAGGTCAGTTTCGCTAAAACCGACAAAATGAGAGCGGAATTTCTCTGCATACTAGTAGACAAAGCTCCGCCACTGTGTTAATATAAAATTATTACGCTGTGAGCAAACGTCGGCGCAGCCTCTTCACAGGCGCTGCACTTCCACCGGAAACAGGAGAACTTCATGAAGCTGTCAGAACGTCTGCCCCGGGAAAGCGGCCGGGATTATGCCCTGCGCACCATCAAAAAAAATATCATCAGCCTGGATCTGGCCCCCGGCAGTCAGATCAGTGAAAATGCCTTGGCGGCCGAAATGGGCCTGTCCCGCACCCCGGTGCGGGAGGCACTGATCGAGCTTTCCAAGGTGGAGATCATCGAAGTCCATCCCCAGCGCAAGAGCACCGTCCCCCTTATTGACTACGACCTGGTGGAGGAATCCCGGTTTATGCGCAACCTGCTGGAGTGCGCCGTGGTGGAACTGGTGTGTGAGATGGCTACCCCCATCGACATCGAGCGTCTCAATGCCAATATCCGCCTTCAGGGCTTTTACCTGGACGGCTACTACACCAACGAGCTGATGACGCTGGACAACCAGTTCCACGGGATGCTCTTCAACATCGCCAAAAAAGGGCGGGTCTTTCAGCTGATTCAGAATATCGCCATCCACTTCGATCGGGTGCGGGGGATGGCCCTGTCCTCGGTCAAGGATCTGAAGGTGGTTCAGGACCACCAGGATCTGGTGGAGTTCATCCGCCAAAAGGACGCCAAAGGGGCCCGGGAGCTGATGGAAATTCACCTGAACCGGTATAAAATTGACGCTGCCGCCATTCGGGAGGCCTACCCCCAGTATTTTAAATGAAAACGAGAGTGTTTCGCCATGGATATCCGCTATTCCGTCAGTCCCAGAGATGTCAAACGCTGTACAGCCCAGCAGCTTCTGGGAGAAATTTCTGATTGAGGAGCTGTACCGGCCTGATTAGGTCACGGCGGTATTCCTGGCCCCCGACGCCATCGCAAACGACCGCGAGTCCCCTCGGCGGATACTCAAACGAACAGGAGAAAACTTATGGAGCAATTGAGAAAGAAAAAAGGGTTTATCTGCGACATGGATGGCGTACTTTATCACGGCAATCAGCTCTTGCCGGGAGTGGATAAGTTCGTCAATTGGCTGGCATCAGAGAAGAAAAATTACCTGTTTTTAACCAACTCCAGCCAGTACACACCCAAGGAGCTACAGCAAAAGCTGGCGCGTATGGGGCTTGATGTGGATGAATCTCACTTTTATACCAGCGCCCTGGCCACGGCTTTTTTCCTGGATAACCAGGCCCCTGGATGCAGTGCCTATGTGGTGGGTGAGCATGGAATTATGAACGCCCTCTACGACAAGGGCATCACCTATAATGATGTGAACCCGGACTATGTGGTTGTGGGCGAATCCTCAGCCTACAATTTGGAACAGATCACCAAGGCGATCCGGCTTGTGAACAACGGCGCAAAGCTGATCGGCACCAATCCGGACCTGACCGCGCCGGCGGAGTCGGGCATCGTGCCCGCCTGCCGGGCCCTGATCGCCCCCATCGAGCTATCCACCGGGAAAAACGCCTACTTTGTGGGAAAGCCAAACCCGCTGATGATGCGCACCGGCCTGCGGATGCTGGGCGTCCACTCCGAAAACGCGGTTATGGTGGGCGACCGCATGGACACGGACATCATTGCAGGCATCGAAAGCGGCCTTGACACCGTGCTGGTGCTGTCCGGGGTGTCCACCCGCGAAACCTGTAAGCAATATCCCTACCGTCCCCGGTTTATTCTCAACGGCGTGGGGGAAATTCCCGAATAATGGCCAAATACTCTCCTTTCGAGCAGCGAACAAACATTACCCTCTGGGCACAGCCGTGCTCAGAGGGTAATTTCTGTCTGTATGCGGTTATTTCTCCAAAGGCAGGCGCTCCGCGCGCAGGGACGAGAGTATGGCCTCCGCCTCTTCAGAGGACACAATGTCCTTCGGCCCCAAACGCCCCTCCTGGGGGAACAGTCCCTTCTGGTGCGCCCAAGCCAACGCGGGCTGGGCAAACAGAGAGATGTCCCCTGCATCGCTGTAATTGGTCAGGCCGGGATAATCCATCAGCATGGGACTGCCCGCCCAGCGCCAGAACATCACCGCCATCTGCTCCCGGCTCACCGCGTCGTCAGGGCCCACTCTGCCGTCGCCGTAGCCGCTGACAATCCTCTCGCTGCCGGCCCAGCGGATTGCCTCCGCATAGGGGGAGGACTGGTCCACATCGCTGTAATTCATCGCGAAGTTCACCACCGGTTTTCCCTGCGCCTCGTGAAGCAGGCACACCAGCGCAGAGCGGGTCAGCGTCTCCGATTTTCCCGCCTGATCCAGCACCATAATATGCCGCGCGTACGCCTGACCGGGATAGGACAGCGCCACAGCGTCATACCAGGCCATAATCCAATCCCCGGCCTTAATGCTGTCCGGCCCGTCTATATGTCTTCCCGTGTAAGCGGACAGGGTGGTCTCCTGGCCGGCGTACAAAAACAGTCCGCCGCCGTCTGTGGTGAGTCTGAGTCCCTCCTCGCCCATCTCCGCCGCTTCCACCTTGTGGTACATGGCGCAGCCTGTATCCTGGGGGACATTGCGCACCACGGCATAAGCAGCCGTCTGGGGCGGCAGCGACCGGGTGGAGACACAGCTGTGAAACACGTAAAGCCTCTCCCCCACCGCCACGTCAGCGGCGCGGCCGGGTATCCTCTCACCGCTGTTGATCCAAACGGTCTGGTCGAATACCTTCATCACATATTCGCCCCACTGCTCCGAGTCCATGTGCAGACCGGTCACGGCTCCGTCTGCTCCGGTGAAGATCTCCTTCACCTCTCCATAGTACAACTGACTATCGGGCTGCTCATGTTTGATCTCCGTGTCCCAGGCCGGACGGGAGTCGGTCGGTGCGCTTTCCGCCGCCAGGGCGAACGTACCCATGGAGCAAAGCAGTAAACTGCTCAGCGCAAGCGTCGCCAATTTTTTACTCATGCTGCATGCCTCCTTTTGTCCTCAGTCTTAAGAGAATCCATCTCTTACTAATTACTGACGCACCCTTTTGAAAAAAGTTCCCAAAACCGGAAATTTTTTCGGCGTTACAGGCTTCCGCCGCGCCGGACGCAGAAGGTCGTCTCCCCGCCGGAGGCCTCTTACCTCTACAGCACCATCAGTAAAGTTCCGGCGCCGATCAGTGCGCATCCCAAAATGGACCTGACGGTAAACTGTTCGTGCAGGATCACCGCAGCCAGCACCATGGTAATTACCACACTCATCTTGTCGATCGGCACCACTTTAGAGGCCTCTCCCATTTGCAGCGCCCTGTAGTAGCACAGCCAGGAGGCCCCGGTGGCAATACCGGATAAAATGAGAAACACCCAGCTTTTTTTGCTGATCTGCGCAATACCTCTCTGGGCATTGGTGATGAATACCATCCCCCAAGACATCAGCAGGACGACACAGGTGCGGACAGCCGTTGCCAGGTTTGAGTTTACCCCCTCAATTCCAAGCTTGGCCAGAATGGACGTCAGCGCCGCGAATATGGACGAGCCTAACGCAAATACAAACCACATAATTTTTCCTCCTCCAGCACATGCCCAAGCCGGTCTGCCCGCAGCCATTCTCTCAGCTGTTCTGCGGCATTATAGCATAGGAAGTCAGCTTTGAACATAGGGGAATGCGGTTGAAATCAAAAACCCGACGTGTTATAATATCTCACAATCCATATTGGAGGCGTGATTGACCATGAAGAAACAGCTTTCCCTTTTGATTGCGGCTGCCTGTGCTCTCTGCCTGCTGTCCGCCTGCGGCAGGCAGGATCAGGCGCCTGCCCACAGCGGGTCGACTGTGGAGACAGTCTCTCTGACCGTATGGGGCGCCGAGGAGGACGAGGAGTTGCTTCAGAAGATATTCGACTCCTTCCAGACCCACTATGCCGGCCAGGCGGACTTCCGGATCACCTACCATTCCCAGAGCGAGTCCAACTGCAAGGACGTTCTGCTGGGCGACCTGGAGCAGGGCGCAGATGTGTTCGCCTTTGCGGACGATCAGGTAGCCGCGTTGGCCGCCGCCGGCGGGTTGGACCCCATCGCAGACGGCTCAGCCGTTCAAAGCGTCTCCCTCCCCGCCGCTGTGGAGGCGGCCAGTGTGGACAACACACTTTACGCCTACCCCCTCACGGCGGACAACGGCTATTTTCTGTACTACAACAAGGCATATTTCACCCAGGAGGACGTCCAAAGCCTGGAGAGGATGCTGGAGGTGGCGGCGCAGGCCGGGCGGCTGGTGTCTATGGACTGGTCCTCCGCGTGGTATGTGTACTCCTTTTTCGGCAACACAGGGCTGGAAGTGGGCCTCAACGAGGACGGCCTGACCAACTTCTGCACCTGGAACAGCACCGACGGCCCCATTCGGGGCGTGGATGTGGCCCAGGCCATGCTGGATATCGCGGCCAGCCCCGCCTTTACCAGCCTGACAGACGCCGAATTTCTCGCCGGCGCACAGGACGGAAGGATTATCGCCGGCGTGAGCGGTGTGTGGAACGCAATAGCCCTGCAGGAGACCTGGGGCAACGATATGGGCGCGGCCAAGCTGCCCACCTATACCTGCGCGGGACATCAGGTGCAGATGGCCTCCTTTTCCGGCTGCAAGCTGATCGGCGTAAACGCCTACTCCCAAAATCCGGAGTGGGCCGCACGGCTGGCGGAGTGGATCGTCAGTGAGGAGAACCAGCGTCTGCGCTTTGAAATGCGGGGCCAGGGGCCGGCCAATCTCAACGCGGCCAACTCCCCGCAGGTCCAGTCCTCCCCTGCCATCGCGGCCCTGCTGGAGCAGTCCAATTACTCTCAGCTCCAGCGGGTAGGCGGAAAATTTTGGGACCCCGTGGCTGAATTTTCTGACAGCATGGCCCGGGGCAACCCCTCCGGCGCCTCTCTTCAGGCGCAGTTGGACCGGATGGCCGAGGGCGTGAGCGCACGGTAAATACTAAAATACCATAATCGGGAGGAACTCTCATGAAAGGCAGACTGACATTACAGCAGCGTTTGATCCTGCCCATCGTTCTGCTGGGTCTGATCACCATGCTGTCCAACATCCTGGCAGTGTTCAGCATTAACAATGTTCACGCCAATGCGGGGACCATTGTGGATGAATATATGGTCAGCGAGGAGCGCCTTGAGGACATCCGGCGGTCTGTTATGGACATCCACCGGCTGGCCCTGTCTCACATTGTGGCGGCTGACCACGCCACTATGATCAAACTGGTACAGGAAATCAAGGCGAAGGAGGCCGCCCTGGACGAGAAGCTGAACGCCTATGAGGCCTCAATCTCCCGGGAGGATCAGGCGACCTATCAGTCCCTTCTCAGCGGCTACGCCGAATTCAAGCACGCCCTGGTCGACCTGCTCTGTGCCAGCGCCGACAGCAAGACCCAGCAGGCCTATGCCACCGCCAACGGAGACGTGGCCCGCTGGAGTCAGTCGGCGGAGGCGGATATCGATGCCCTTTCCGCCTCCATCGGGGCCAGGGCGGAGGCGGCCCGGGGACGGCTTACCCTGGTCTACATCATCTCGCTGGTTACCAGCGCCCTGACGCTGGTTGTAGGCATCTTGCTGGTGGCGGCCGCCTTCCGGATCGTCCGCAACTACGTCCTCACCCCCATCCGGGATGTGATGGGCACCCTTCAGGACAGCTCCGAGAGAATCAGCGGCGTGGTGGGCGAAGTGCGCCAGCGTACCCGGACCTCCAATGACAGCGTCCGGAACCTCTCCGGCCTGACGGAACATCTCTCCGCCGCTCTGGAGGAAATCGCGGGCAGTGCCTCGGCCATTACCACCAGCGCCGCCGGCACCCGCGGGGATACCCAGAGTATGGCCGAGGAATGCTCCGCCATTACGGCTTATTCATCGGAGATGCGAGGGCGGGCCGAGGAGATGGAACGCTCCGCCCACAGCGAGACCGAGCTCATCCGGGCCAAGACGGCGGACATTATGGCGATGCTGGATCAGGCCATTGAGAAGAGCCGAAGTGTGGACCAGATCAGCGCGCTGACCAAAGACATTATCAGCATCTCTTCCTCTACCAACCTGATCGCCATCAACGCCTCCATTGAGGCGGCGCGGGCCGGGGCGGCGGGGGCCGGATTTTCGGTTGTGGCCCAGGAGGTCCATCAGCTGGCGGATTCCTGCGCGGAAACGGCCAATCACATTCAGCAGGTCAGCAGCGTGGTCACGGGGGCGGTGGATTATTTGGCAGGCAGCGCCCGCGAGCTGGCCAACTACTTAAGTCAGGCCATCACAGATCAGCTGGAGCGGTCTGTTCAGGCCGGCCGGCAGTATCGGGAGGACTCGGACTATATCGGGCACGCGATGGAGGAGTTTAACGGTCGGGCGTCCCGGCTGAAAACCGCCATGGATGAGATTGCCGTCTCCATTGCCAGCATTTCCGGGGCCATCGACGGCGCCGCCGCCGGCCTTACCGGCGCCGCTGGCAGCACCCGCGTCCTTGTGGAAGACATGACCGGTATTACCGCCCGGATGGATACCAACCAGGAGATTGTGGGGGAGCTTCAAAGACAGATGGATGTGTTTTCCAATCTTTAAGCGCAAACAGGTTCAATCTGTGGGGAACTGTCTGCAAAGGCAGTTCCCCGCTTTCCGCATAACGGCGCGGCAAAAAAGAGTTTACATTTTTTCTATTCTATTTTCTCCGAAAATTTGCTATAATCATTTGAAGTAATATAAAGGAGTTTTGGAGGGTCTATGGAGCGACTGGAGGAACTGAAAAAACGGCTGTCGGAGCGCCATCCCCTTGTGGCGCTGCGGACAGACGAACCCATGTCCAAACACACTACCTTCCGTATCGGCGGGCCTGCGGCCCTGATGGCCCTGCCCCGGACTGCTGGGGAGGCAAAGGCGGCGGTGAACGCCGCCCGCGAGCTGGGGGTCGAGCCCTTTTTCCTGGGCAACGGCTCCAACCTGCTGGTGGCCGACGAGGGCTATCCCGGCTTTATCGTGAAGCTGGCAGGGGAGTCTGACCAGATTCAGGAGGTCAACCGGGGCCTGGAGGCGGGGAGTGCGGTTCTGCTGTCCCGGCTGTCCAATGCCCTGCTGGGCCGGGGCCTCACCGGCCTCGAGTTCGCCAGCGGCATCCCGGGCAGCGTGGGCGGGGCGGTGACCATGAATGCCGGGGCCTACGGCGGGGAAATCGCCCAGGTGCTGGAGTCGGTCACCTTCCTGGACGAGTCGGGGGAGGTATGTACCCTTCCCGCCTCGGAGTGCGGTTTCGGCTACCGGCACAGCATTTTTTCTGACCGGAAGTGCCTGATTTTGAAGGCCCGCTTCCATTTGGAGAAGGGCGACCCGGCGGCCATCAAGGCCCGCATGGAGGAGCTGGCCGCCAAACGCCGGGAGAAGCAGCCCGTCGACTTTCCCAGCGCCGGGTCCATGTTCAAGCGGCCCCCGGGATACTTCGCCGCCGCTCTCATTGACCAGTGTGGCCTGAAGGGGCTCACCGTGGGCGGGGCCCAGGTGTCAGAGAAGCACGCGGGCTTCGTGATCAACCGGGGGGGCGCCACCTGCGCCGATGTGCTGGAGCTGGTGCGCCAGGTGAAGGAGGCCGTCCTCCGCCAGACTGGCGTGGAGCTGGAGATGGAGGTCAGGGTTTTGAAATGACCCGCAGGGGGCGGTCTCCGTGCCGCCCCGCCCCAATGGAAATCCAACGGGGCGGTACAAAGGCCGCCCCCTACATCATGCAACATTGCTAAAGAGAGTGATACCAATGGAATTTGTCATCATCTCCGGTCTGTCCGGAGCGGGAAAGAGCAAGGCGGCCTCCTTCATGGAGGACATGGACTACTTCTGCGTGGACAATCTGCCCGCGCCCCTTATCCCCAAGTTCGCCGAACTGGGCATGGCTGGGGCCGGGGAGTACGACCGGGTGGCCCTGGTCACCGACGTCCGGGCGGGCACCAACTTCGACGGGCTGTTTCACGCCCTGGACGCCCTGGAGTCTATGAAGTGCGCCTACCGCATTCTCTTTATGGACGCTGCGGATGAGACCATCATCAAGCGGTATAAGGAGACCCGCCGCGCCCACCCCCTGGCGGAGGAGACCGACAGCCTGGAGGGGGCCATTGCCCTGGAGAGAAGGATGCTCTCCCCCCTGCGGGAGAGGGCAGACAAGGTGATCAACACCACCAACCTGTCCACAGCCAAGCTGAAGGGCGTCCTGCGGCAGATGTTCGGCCGGGAGGGCACGTCCGAGGGGCGGATGGAGGTGCGGGTCACCTCCTTCGGCTTCAAACACGGGGTGCCCATGGAGGCCGACCTGATCTTCGACGCCCGGTTTCTGCCCAACCCCTTCTATGTCACGGAGCTGCGTCCCCTCACCGGCCTGGACGGCGGGGTGCGGGACTACGTCTTTGCCAACGGACAGGGCGAGGAGTTTTTAAAGCGCCTGTGGGAGCTGGTGGGCTGGCTGCTCCCCCGGTATGAGGAGGAGGGCAAGACCTCCCTGGTCATCTCCGTGGGCTGCACCGGCGGGCACCACCGCTCCGTGGCCATCGCCCACGCCCTGGCGGAAAAAATACGGGCCCAGGGCTGGCCGGTGGTCGAGAGTCACCGGGATTTGGGGCGGACGTGACACTCTATGCAGGGGCGGCTATCATCCGCCCGCAGCGAGAAAAACAGCCTGATCAGAGGCGGGCGGATGATAGCCACCCCTACAGGATGGAAAAGAGGAAACCGTATGCCTGAATATCCCACCCTACAGCAGTGGGAACGGGGGCCCAAGATTGTCGCCATCGGCGGCGGAACGGGGCTGTCCACCATGCTGCGGGGCTTAAAACGATACACCCGGAATCTCACCGCCATCGTCACGGTGGCGGATAACGGCGGCGGCTCCGGAATGCTCCGCCAGGACCTGGGCATGCCCCCGCCGGGGGACATCCGCCACTGCATGGAGGCCCTGGCCAATACAGAGCCCATCATGGAAAAGCTGCTTACCTACCGCTTTACCGAAGGGGTACTCACCGGCCAGTCCTTCGGCAACCTGATTCTTGCCGCTCTCAACGGGGTAACCGGTTCCTTTGAGGAGGCGGTCACCCAGATGAGCCGCGTGCTGGCCATCACCGGCCAGGTGGTGCCGGTGACCAGCGCCGACGTGCAGCTGGAGGCGGTTTTTGAAAACGGCGCTCGGGTGGTGGGGGAGTCTCAGATTGCCGCCTTTAAAAAGGAGCAGGACTGCCGCATCCACCATGTGGCCCTCATCCCCCAGCTGCCCCGGGCCACTCCCGCCGCCCTGGAGGCCATCGGGGAGGCGGACCTGATTTTGCTGGGGCCGGGGAGTCTGTACACCAGCGTCATCCCCAATCTGCTGGTGGAGGGAGTCGCCGGGGCGGTGGCCAGGGCGGACGCCCCAAAGCTGTACATCTGCAACATCATGACGCAGGACGGAGAGACCGAGGGCTACACCGCCGCCGACCACCTGGAAGCCCTGCTGGCCCACGGGGAACCGGGGCTGGTGGACTTGTGCCTGGCCAACACCGCCCCGGTGCATCCTGGACTGCTGGAGAAGTACCGGGAGGAGGACGCCGTCCCCCTGACGGTAGACCGGGAGCGGATTGCCGCGCTGGGCCTGGAGCTGGTAGAGAGGCCGGTGGCCTCGGAGAACGGCAATTACGCCCGCCACGCCCCGGATAAGCTGGCCCAGGCCGTGCTGGAGATCTACAGAAGCCGGGCGGTGCGCATCTTCCACGGCGAACGGCGGTACATACTGGAGGGGTGAACAATGTCCTTTGCGGGAGATGTGAAAAACGAGCTGTGCCGCGTCCCTCTGAGCCGCAAGTGCTGCGCCCAGGCGGAGGCCTACGGCGCGCTGCTCTACTGCAACACCTTCCACGCCGGTCAGGCCCGCATCGTCACTGAAAACGGGGCCTTTGCCCAGCGGCTGCCCGTGTTGTTCAAAAAGGCCTTCAAGCTTACCTTCGACCGCCTGCCCCAGGGGGAGGGCAAGCAGGTCTTCGAAATCACTGCTTCAGAAAAGCTTGCCGCCCTCTACCATGCCTTCGGCGGGCATCCAAGGGAGGTGGCCCTCCACCTCAATTTCGCCGTGGTGGAGGAGAACTGCTGCCGCTCCGCCTTTCTCCGGGGGGCCTTTTTGGCCGGAGGTTCGGTTACCGACCCAAGAAAGGGCTACCATCTGGAGCTGGCCACCTCCCACCACAGCGTGAGTCGGGAGGTGCTGGCCCTGATGCGGGAGCTGGATCAGGAACCCAAATCCGCCCAGCGCAAGGGAAACGCGGTCATTTACTTCAAGCAGAGCGATAAAATCGAGGATTTCCTCACCTGCATCGGCGCACCGGTGGCCTCCATGGAGGTGATGAACGCCAAGCTGGAGAGGGACCTGCGGGGCAAGGTGAACCGCCGGGTAAACTGTGACGCCGCCAATCTGGACAAGGCGGTGGAGGCTGCCATGTCTCAGGTGGAGGCCATCCGCCGGCTGGAGAAGGCGGGGACCCTCATCACCCTTCCGGACAAGCTCCGGGAGGTGGCCGCCCTGCGCCTGGCCCACCCGGAGGACACCCTGGCCCAGCTGGCCCAGCGGTGCGACCCGCCCATTACCAAATCTGCCCTCAACCACCGGCTGCGCAAGCTGGTAGAATTGGGAAAGGAGTGAGACGGTGGCGTGGTATTTTATAGTCGACACCTATATCGACAAAGAGAGAGGCCGCGGCGAGTATGACGATTACATCCGCCGGGTCAGACCCATTGTGGAGGCGCATGGGGGAAAATATCTGGTGAGGACAGAGCATATCAGTCACCTGAATGAGAAGCGGATGCCGCAGCGAGCGATTGTCATTCGCTTTGACACAAAGGAGCAGTTGAACCGCTGCTTTTCGTCGCCGGAATACAGGGCTATCATGTCGAAACGAACCGAAAGTGTAGACAGCCGGGCGATCATCGCTGAGGGGCTGGATTGAGGGAAAACATAAGCGTAAAGGAGGAGAAATCATGTCAAACTGCACTTTTCGCCCCGCTGTGCCGGGAGACGAGGAATTGATTTTAAGCTTTATTCAAGCCTTGGCGGACTATGAAAAAATGTCCAACCAGGTGGTGGCCACTCCGGAGGTCCTGCGGGAGTGGATTTTTGAGAAAAAGACGGCAGAGGTCATCTTTGCCGAGGCCGAGGGAAAGGCGGTGGGCTACGCCCTGTTTTTCCACAACTTCTCCACCTTCCTGGGCCGGGCGGGCATTTATCTGGAGGACCTGTTCGTCCTGCCCGAGGAGAGAGGGCACGGCTACGGCAAGGGCCTGCTGAAGGAGCTGGCCCGCATCACCGCAGAGAGGGGCTGCGGCCGGCTGGAGTGGGCGTGCCTGGACTGGAACCAGCCCTCTATAGACTTCTACACCAAGCGCATGCGCGCCGTCCCCATGGACGAGTGGACAGTGTACCGTCTCACCGGGGAAACCCTGGAGGAAGCGGCAAAGCCTGAGTAGAGGCGGGAAAAGGCCCCCTTGCAAAAGGAGGCTTGCCGCCTGCGGGCGGACACGAGAGAAAGAGGAGGACCCAACCATGTCCTTTGTCCACTTACATCTGCACACGGAATTTTCCCTGCTGGACGGCGCCTGCCGCATCAAGAAGCTGGTGGAACGGGTGAAGGACCTGGGCCAGGAGGCGGTGGCCATCACCGACCACGGCTGTATGTACGGGGTAATCGACTTTTATCGGGCCTGTAAGTCTGCGGGAATCAAGCCCATCATCGGCTGCGAGGTCTACGTGGCCCCCCGGGGGCGGACCCGGTTCCAGAAGGTCCACGAGTTCGACTCCCACTACAACCACCTGGTCCTGTTGTGCCGTAACGAGGAGGGCTACCGCAACCTCAGTTACATGGTGTCCAAGGGCTATCTGGAGGGCTTTTACATCAAGCCCCGGATCGACCTGGACCTGCTGCGGGAGCATACCGGCGGCCTGATCGCCTGTTCCGCCTGTATGTCCGGGGAGGTTTCCCGGCTGCTTCTGTCGGGGGACTATGACAAGGCGAAGGAAGTGGCCCTGGAGATGCGGGGTCTCTTTGGGGAAGACGGCTACTACCTGGAGCTCCAGGACCACGGCATCCAGGCCCAGAAGCAGGTGAACGCCCGGCTCATCCGCCTCAGCGAAGAGACAGGCATCCCTCTCATCGCCACCAACGACGCCCACTACCTGCGCCGGGAAGACGCCGAAACTCAGGATATCCTCATGTGCATCCAAACGGGCAAAACCCTGGACGAGCCCGGCCGCATGCGCTTTGAGACCCGTGAGTTCTTCGTCAAGTCAGAGGAGGAGATGTCCGCCCTCTTCCCCGACCACCCCGAGGCCATCGAAAACACGGCAAAGATTGCGGAGCTGTGCAATGTGGAGTTTGAGTTCGGCAAGTATCACCTGCCCCTGTTCTGTCTCCCCGAGGGCTGGAGAGACGGAGAGGCCTACTTCCGCAAGCTGTGCCTGGACGGCTTTGCTTGGCGATACCCGGCCCAGCCCCCGGAGTACTTAAAACAGCTCAACTACGAGATGGACATGATCCGTAAGATGGGCTTTGTAGATTACTTTCTCATCGTCTCCGACTTCATCGGCTACGCCAAGGGACGGGGCATCCCGGTAGGGCCGGGCCGGGGGTCGGCGGCGGGGTCTATGGTGGCCTACTGCCTGAATATCACCAACGTGGACCCCATGGAGTACGGGCTGTACTTTGAACGCTTCCTCAACCCGGAACGGGTGTCCATGCCCGATATCGACATCGACTTCTGCCCCCGCCGGCGGCAGGAGGTCATCGACTATGTGAAGGGCAAGTACGGCGAGGACCACGTGGCCCAGATTGTCACCTTCGGCACCATGGCCGCCCGGGGCTCCGTCCGGGACGTGGGGAGAGTGCTGGGGGTGCCCTACGGCGAGGTGGACACCCTGGCCAAGCTCATCCCAAGCGGGCCGGGGGCGCTGCACATCACTCTGGAGGATGCCTTGAAGCTGTCCAAGCAGCTCAAGGACGCCTATGACGAGAGTCCTGCCACCAAAAAGCTGATCGACACCGCCATGGCCATCGAGGGCATGCCCCGGAACACCTCCACCCACGCCGCCGGGGTGGTGATTACCCGCCGCCCGGTGGTGGACTACGTCCCCCTGGCCGCCAACGACGGCCAGCCGGTGACCCAGTACGTCATGACTACCCTGGAGGAACTGGGGCTGCTGAAGATGGACTTTCTGGGCCTGCGCAACCTGACGGTGCTGGACGACGCGGCCAGGATGGTACAGAAGAAGGAGCCGGGCTTTGCCATAGATTCCATTTCAGAAAACGACCCGGCCACCATGGCCATGCTGGCCGAGGGGAAGACCTCCGGCGTGTTCCAGCTGGAGTCCGCCGGCATGACCGGGGTGTGCGTGGGACTAAAACCCAAAAATATTGAGGATATCTGCGCCGTAATCGCCCTGTACCGCCCCGGGCCCATGGACTCCATCCCCCGATTTCTGGCCTGCGCCCAGGACCCGGCCAAGGTGACCTACAAGGACCCCTCCCTGGTGCCCATTCTGTCGGGCACCTATGGCTGCATCGTCTACCAGGAGCAGGTAATCCGCATCTTCCAGGACCTGGCGGGCTACTCCCTGGGTCAGGCAGACATGGTGCGCCGGGCCATGAGCAAAAAGAAGGTCAAGGAAATCGAAAAGGAGAGGGAGGCTTTCCTCCACGGCGACCCTGGACGAAATATCCCTGGCTGCGTGGCCAACGGGGTGCCCGAGGAAGCGGCGCAGGCCATCTACGACGAGATGTACGACTTTGCCGAGTACGCCTTCAACAAATCTCACTCCCTGGTCTACGCCATTGTGTGCTACCAGACGGCCTGGTTCAAGTGCCACCACCCCAGGGAATATATGGCCTCTCTGCTCACCTCGGTGCTGGACTCCACCGAGAAGGTGGCTGAGTACATTGCCGAGTGCAGAGAGATGGGCATCAAACTGCTCCCCCCCGACGTCAATCAGTCCGGAGCCGATTTTACCGTTGTGGAGGAGGGCATCCGCTTCGGTCTGGTGGCCCTGAAGGGAGTAGGGCGGAACTTTATCGCCAATTTGCTGGAGGAGCGTGAGAAAAACGGGCCCTTCGCCGGCTTTATGGACTTCTGCGACCGGCTGTTCGACCAGGACATGAACCGGCGGGTGCTGGAAAGCCTGATCAAAAGCGGTGCTTTCGACACCATGGGCTGCCGCCGCTCCCAGCTGATGCAGGTCTACGGGCAGGTGTTGGATGGCATCGCCGCCGCCCGAAAGCGAAATCTGGAGGGCCAGATGGACCTGTTCGGCTTTGGCGAGGGGGAGGAAAACGTCCCCCTGCCCTCTCTGGTTCTCCCCGACCTGCCCGAATATACCCCCCAGGAACTGATGACCATGGAGAAGGAGACCACCGGCCTGTATCTGTCCGGACACCCCATGGATCAATACCGGGAGCTGGCCCGTCAGTTTGGGGCGGTAACCATCGCTTCCATTTTAAATGACTTTCAGCGGGAGGACGGCCCCAGAGAGTACCGGGACGACCAGCGGGTGTCCATCGCCGGGGTGATCTCCACCTACCGCACCCGCACCACTCGGAACAACACCCTGATGGCCTACATCAATCTGGAGGATGACACCGCCTCTATGGAGCTTCTGTGCTTCTCCCGCACTCTCAATGAAAGCGGCAGCTTCATCCGGGAGAACAGCGCCATCCTGGCAACAGGGAAAATCTCTGTTCGGGACGAAAAGGAGCCCCAGCTGATGGTGGATTCCATCCGCCCCCTGTCAAAGCTGGAGGCGGAGACAGTGGAAAACGGGAGGACCCTCTACCTGCGCCTGCCCGCCCGGGAGGATCCCCGGCTGCGGAAGGTGCGTCTGGCCCTGTCCTTTTTCCCCGGGAGCGAACAGGTGGTGCTTTATTTTGAGGACTGCAAAAAACGTCTGGGGTCCCGGTGTGAAATTCATCCGGCGCTGCTCAAAGACCTGACCGAGCGGCTGGGAGAGGGGAATGTGGTGGTGAAGTGATGGTATTACTGGACTATCTGCGTCAATTCAACACGCCATCCGTCCTCGTGCGACTGACCTTGGCGGTGGCGTTCGGAGGGCTGATCGGCGTCAACCGGGAGCACAAGCGGCGTCCGGCGGGCTTTCGCACCTATATGCTGGTATGTCTGGGCTCAGCCATGACCGGCGTTCTCAGTCAGTACCTGTGGGTCATGAGCAACACCCAGTGGGCGGACGTCTCTTCTCTGCTGAATAAACAAATCGACGTCTCCCGCATTGGGGCCAAGGCCATTGGGGGCGTCGGTTTTCTGGGAGCTGGCACAATTTTAATTACCGACCAGTCAGAGGTCAAAGGCCTGACCACTGCGGCAGGACTGTGGGCCTCCGCCTGCCTGGGGCTGGCCATTGGAGCGGGGTTTTACGAGGGGGCGCTGGCGGGCTTCGCGGCTATTTTTCTGAGCATCAAGGTGCTGCCCCGGTTCGAGGAGTTTCTGCTTTCCCGCTCCCGGAATATGAACCTGTACGTGGAGCTGGTCTCCTCTGAAAGGGTACGGGATTTTATCGTCCTGCTAAAGGCTATGAACATCCAGATTTTTGATGTGGAGCTGGAACGCAAGAGGCAGAATACCGGCACCGGGGCCAGCGTCGTGTTTTACCTCCATCTGCCCAAAAGTCAGTCCCACACCAAGCTGCTGACCAATCTGTCCTATAGCCCGGACGTGCGGGTCATTGACGAGATATAGGGGGTGCGGACATGCTGCATGGTTTGGATTTTCTGCGAGGCATGGATATTCTCAGTGTTACCGTTCGGTTGGCGCTCGCGCTGGTGTGCAGCGGTATGATCGGCATTGAGCGGGCAGATAAACGCCGGCCCGCCGGATTCCGCACCCATATCCTCATCTGTCTGGGCGCGGCAATCGCCGCCATGACCAGCGTACATCTGTTTGTTACCATGAACTACTATCTGGACGTAGCCCGCATGGGGGCCGGGGTGGTGTCCGGCATCGGCTTTATCGGCGCGGGAACCATTATGGTGACTCGCCGCCGGAGGGTGAAGGGGCTGACCACCGCCGCAGGACTGTGGGTGGTGGCCATTGTGGGACTGTGCTGCGGCTTCGGATTTTACGAAGGAGCGGTCTACACCACCATTCTGGTGCTGGTGGCCGAGGTGTTCTTTTCCAAGCTGGAGTACCGTCTTCTCCGAAACAACCGGGAGATCAGCGTCTATTTGGAGTACACAAAGCCCTCCTGCCTGGAGGAGATTGTAGACCGCTGCCACATGCTGGGCATCAAAATTGTGGACGTGGAGATCACCCGAAAAAATGACGAGACCGGCGCCTCCTGCGCCATGCTGGCCCTCAGCTCCCGCCAGGGGGCGGGAAAGGAGGATATTCTCCAGAACCTGAACGGCGTAGACGGCGTGATCACTGTGGTAGAGACATAATAGGTAACACCTGTAGGGGCGGATACCATCCGCCCGCACGATGATGCAGTGTATGTTGTGATCGCGGGCGGGTATTACCCGCCCCTACAGATTGCCGCCAGCAATTCTGCATATTGCTATCATCTTTCATAAACAATATTATATATTTCCCCGCCCGGAGGGCGGGGAAATATATAATGAATGGAAGAAAGGAAAAGCCTCCTTTTCATTGCGTTTCTCTGCTGTTTCTGCTATAATAGTTCCGCAGAGATAAAAACACAGGGCGGTTGGTAGTCCGTCCGCGGGCCGCGCTCCCGTCAGTAGCCTTCCCTCCCGGGTCGTCCTTTCTCTGACGTACAAATCAGGGAGGAAACTGAATATGGACAGAAACGCAAGCAGCTTTACCGTGCTGTTTCAGCCGCCCTTCTGGGTCGGCGTGGCCGAGAGGTGGGACGCAACGGGTTACTCAGCGGCCCGGGTGGTCTTTGGCCCTGAACCCACCGACCCTTGGCTCTACGAATGGCTTCTGAGAGAGTGGCACAGGCTGCGGTTCAGTCCGGCGGCAGAGGGAACGTGCCCGGTGAAAGCGTGCAAAAACCCCAAGCGGGCCCAGCGTGAGGCCCGTGCGGCTATCCAGGGCGCGGGTCCCAGCACCCGGGCCCAGGAGGCTCTCAGCCGCCAGCGGGAACAGGAGGGAAGACTCCGCCAGGTTCAGAGTCGACAGGCAGAGCAGGCGGCAGCGGAGCGGAAATACCTTCTGCATCAACAAAAAAAGCGCGAAAAAAAGCGGGGCAGGTAAACACCTGTCCCGTTTTTGTCAACACTGCTTAAGGGAATTGACGGCTTTCTTAACCGCCTTCCTGTCAGCCCTGCGGTCTCTCACTTCGGCACCGCCACAATCACCCGGACGCGTCCGCCGGCAGAATAGCCCAAGCTGTCATACCAGCCGGTGAGTTGATAGTCCTCGCCGTTCACCTGGGACAGGTCGGTCAGGTAGTAGCTCCGACTTCCGGTCCCGTCCCGGAGCAGCACCTGTACATTTTCGGCAATGTTGTACTGCGTTCCGCCACCCATGGCGCTAAGACCCGACAGACTGTCCAGGCTGACTGAATTCAGCTGCCGAATACTCTTCAGGCTGCCGTTCTCATACACCAGCATAGCCCCGCCGGTCTTGACGGCGTATCTGGCCCCGCCCGCGATACTCTGCGCCTGGCCGTCCTGAATATAGGTGTAGCTGACGGAAATACTCGTTTCGCTGGAGTTGTCCTCAATCCCGCTGACGTACACATAGGGCTGGGTGTCGCCAGTGACATTCCGGAGTACCATGCGGTCGATCTTCCCGGCGGCATTCAGAGTGTAATACTGTACATCCTCGCCGGACAGGCTGGCCCCTGCCAGGCGGGAGGGGTAGACCCGTGCATAGCCTCCATTCTCATCCGTGTCCAAAATCTGCGCCCCGGCGGCAAAGTCATATCCGGCCAAGCTGGCCGCATCCCCACTCACCTTCCCCTCCAGTCTTTTTGTGGACAGCCCTCTCACCGTTGTACCGGATTGAGTGGTGGAAACAGTGACCAGCTTTCCGGCGGACAACGTCGATCCGCTGTGGTAGAAGGTGCGGATTACGCCGTCTGTGCAGACAATCTGCGTTGTCACCTGGGCAGAGGCGGTGACGGAGACGGTGGTGGACGCGGTGGAGGCGGCCTTGGTGCTGGACACTACCGCGCCATAGTAGATGGCCTCGTTTTCCAGAGAGGAGATCGCCTGGACCACCTCGCCGTTCATGCCCAGCAGCAGGGTGACCATGTCTCCCTCCTGAAAGCTGCCCTGGCTGGAAAGCCGGTGCGCAGCCTCGGAGGTGCCGAGCTGATAACTCACCCCGGCCACCGTCACAGCGGTGGGGGCCGCCTTGCTGGGGGAAAGCCCGGTGAGGGTACCGGTCACCCGGTCGTGATACACCCATACCGCAGCCATATTGGCGTTGTAGTAGTAGACGTCATACTGCTGCACCGCTGACAGCGTCGAGGAGGCCCCGTTATAGTACACGGTTTCCGGCGTGAAGGGCAGCGACAGGGAGGAGCTCTCCGCCACATAGGGCCCCTTGGTCTCGGCGGCGACCAGTGCGGAGTAGTCCACTTGGCCGTTGGTAATGGTATAGCCCAGGGTGGTACCATATACAGTCCCGGCGCTGGTTTTGACGGTGAGAAGATTGTAAAACAGATCGACGCAGTCCTGCCGGGTCAGCTTTGTCCCCTGCTTTGCGGATACGTCGTCCAGCAGACCGATGGAAGCGGCCTTGGCCAGCTGGGCGGCGGGGTAGGCCCCCTTCAGGGTGCTGGGGTCATAGCCCAGCACCATCAGCAGCGCGGCGCAGCCCTCCTCCAGGGTGACGGCCTGGTCGGGGCGGAAGGTGCCGTCCACATAGCCTCTCATCCAGCCCTGTTCAATGGCGATGCGGACATAGCCGCTGGCCCAGTGATCCCCTTTTAAATCTTTGAACAGGGAACTGCCATAGCCCTCCGCCGCGTCTTTGCAGGAGGAGGCGGACACCAGCATCCGGGCGAACTGAGCCCGGGTCACCTGGCCGGACAGGCTGTCGCCGCCGGTGAGAATGCCCAGGGCCTGGACCGCCTCCTGCCTGGCGCCGGAACCGGCCGCCCCCGTCCCGGTACATAGCAGGGAGAAAGTCAGACAGAGGGTGAGAGCGGTGGAGATCATGCGTTTTGTTTTCATAGCGGATGTTCCTTTCTGGTTATATAGCCCCCCTTGCCAAAGGGGGGCTTTTATTATGTTTAGTCGTAGTGCAGCGCGTCGATGGGGTTCAGCCGGGCCGCTTTTTTGGCGGGGAGGTAGCCGAAGAGTACCCCGATGCCCGCTGAAATTCCAAAGGCCATCACAACGGCGAAGAGAGTGGGGGCCACGGCGAGGGCCTCTCCCATCAGCCGGGCCACCACTGCGGTGGCCGCCGCCGAGAGCAGGTAGCCCAGGGCGATACCGATGAGTCCGCCCAGGGCGCTGGTGACCGCCGCCTCAATGACAAACTGCTCCATAATGGTCCGTTCCTTGGCCCCCAGAGACTTGCGCACGCCGATCTCCCGGGTGCGCTCGGTAACGGACACCAGCATGATGTTCATGATCCCGATGCCTCCCACCACCAGAGAGATGGCGGCAATCCCCGCCAGCACCCCTACCAGAATGTTAATCATTCCGGTCATGGTGTCCAGCAGCTCAGACATGGTGATGATGGTGTAGTAGTCGTCGCTGCCGAAAAAATCGGTGAGCGCCTGTTCCAGCACAGCCTGGCTTTGTTCTATCCTCTCCTCATCCACCATGGTGACCACATAGCTGGACACCCGGCTGCCTCCCAGCCGGGCGGCGGTGGAGTAGGGCAGGTAGAGGCAGTCGTCGCTGCCCCCTTCGTTCATGGAGTCCTCCCGCTGTTCCAGAACTCCCACGATGCTCAGGGCCTGGCCCCCCACCCGCAGGGTTTGACCCACAGCCTTTCCGCCGAAATAGGCCTGATTCACATAGGCCCCTATCACGCACACCTTGGCCCGGGAGGCCACATCGCTGTACTGAAGGCCCCGCCCTTGAGCGATGGCGTAGCCGTAGATGTCATTATAGTCCTCACTCACCCCGGAGACGGAGGCAGAGGCAGTTTCAGACCCGATCTTGACTCCGCCCATCATAGAGACCGTTGGTGAACACAGCTCCAGTTCCTGGGGGTGGGCCTCCACAATCTCATACATATCCTCCACCTCCATGGTCCGGGTGGCTCCCCGGGACTGGACGGTGACCGTAAGGGTATTGGTGCCCATGCTGGAGAAGCTGTCGGCGATGTAGTTCTCCAGCCCGTTGCCCAGGCCCACGATGACGATTACTGCCGCCACGCCGATGATAATGCCCAGCATGGTAAGCAGGGTGCGGACCTTGCTGGAGGCGATATTCTTCAGGGCCAGAGAGAAGGATTCGGTAATTCTCAAGTATGTTCCCTCCCTCTCATATCTGCGGCCCTGGGGGTGACCACCGCCTCCGGGGCGTCGGCGGGGCCGTCGTACACCACATGACCGTCCTCCAGGCGGATGATCCGCTGGGCCTGGACCGCGATGGAATTATCGTGGGTGATGAGGACCACCGTGTGGCCGGAGCTGTGGAGGTCCTGAAGCATGGAGAGAACCTCCCGGCCGGTGCGGGAGTCCAGGGCGCCCGTGGGCTCGTCGGCCAGGATCACCGCCGGCTTTCCCACCAGGGCCCGGGCAATGGACACCCGCTGCTGCTGGCCCCCGGACAGCTCCATGGGCTTGTGGCGCAGCTTGTCTCCAAGCCCCACCTGCTCCAGGGCGGCCAGGGCCCGTTCCCGCCTCTCTCCCCGGGGGACGCCGGCGTACATCAGAGGTATTTCCACGTTTTCCAGCAGGTTCAGCTTGGGCAGCAGGTTGTACTGCTGAAAGATGAAGCCCAGCATCTCGTTGCGCACCTCCGCCAGCTGGTTTTTGTTCATCTGTCCCACGTCCTGGCCGCTGAGGAAATAGGTCCCCTCCGAGGGCACATCCAGACAGCCGATGATGTTCATACAGGTGGACTTGCCCGATCCGGAGGAACCCACAATGGCGGTGAACTCCCCTCTCTCAATCTCAAAGGAGATGTGATCGGCGGCCACCACGGTGCTGTCCCCCATGTGGTAGTACTTGCACACGTCCTGAAAGGTAACGAGCGCCGCCATATCAGAACCCTCCTCGTCCGCCGCCGGGACCGCCGCCCGCGGGCATGCCGCCGCCCGAAGGCATTCCTCCGCCCATGCCGCCGGGCATCATCACCATCCCAAAGCCGCCCGAGGAGGTGGTGGGAATGTAGGCCACCGTGTCCCCCTCCTGAAGGCCGGAGACAATCTCGATGTAGCTGCCGTCGCTGGCGCCGGTCTCCACAGGGACGGAGCAGTACGCCCCGCCCTCCATGGCAGTGCCGTTGGCGGCGCTGGGGGAATCGGCGGTAACCAGAACGGTATTTCCCCGATTCAGCGCCCCGGCGGGGATGGCCAGCACATCGCTGGCGCTTTCCAGGGTGATGGCGGCGTCCACGTTCATGCCGGGGAGGAGTCCCTGCGTCTCGTCAATGCGCACGGTGACCGGATAGGTCGTCGTCCCGCCGGAAGAGGCGCCTGCCACACTCACCTTGGTGACTACGCCGGTGTAAGTCTTTCCCTCCACCGCGTCGGCGGTGATACTCACCGCCTGACCCACGGCGATGTCGGAGATGTCCAGCTCGTCCACGCTGAGGGTCATGGTGAGGTAGCTCAAATCGTAGATGGAGCACAGCACCTTGCCCGCCTCGCTGGTCTCGCCGGCCTTGTAGTTCTTGTCGATCACCGTTCCCCGTATGGGAGAGGTGATGGTGTAGTTGTCCAGCTGGTCCTGCCGGCTCTCCAGCGACAGCTCCGCGTTGCGCAGGGAGTCAGCGGCGCTCTGGACGTTGTCCTCCACACTGTCGCTGGTCAGGGTGAGAATCACGCCCCCTTTGTCTACCCAGCTCCCCTCCTGCGTCTGGATAGAGGCCACCTGGCCGGAGACCTCCGCCGTAATGTTCTCCTCCGCCGCATATGTAAAGGCGGCGCTGCCGGCGCTGGCGCAGCCGTCCACCGTTGCTGATCCGGTCTGATCCGCAGACAGTGCGCCGGGGTTGGCCACCTCTGCCGTCACATAGCGGACGATCATATTCCCCTCCAGCACGGTGTCCGCCCGGTCCACCTTGGACACGGTCCCCTCCAGCGTCTCAAAGGTACTCTCCAAGGTAACCAAGGCGCTCTGGCCCACATAGAAGCCCGCCGCCTCGTCGGAGAGGAAGGGGACCTTCAGGGTCATGACGTCCGAGTTGCGCAGGGTGGCCACACTCTGGCCGGCGGACACCTTGTCCCCCGCCTCCACCTCCAGGGAGAGGACCCGTCCCGCCTTGGGAGAGGTAACCGACAGCTTCTCCAGGTCCTTCAGTCGGCTGTCGTAGCTGCGTCTGGCCTGATCCAAAGAAATCTGCGCCTGCTCCAGGGTGCTGGACAGGTCGGAGGTATCAACGGTGTACAGCACCGTCCCCTCCTCTACCTGGTCCCCTTCCTCAAAGTCGGCGGTAAGGATGTTCCCCTCCACCAGCGAGGTGACCGAGTAGGAATTGGCCGCCTCCAGCGAGCCGCTGCCGGTAATCTGTGCGGTGATATCCCGCCGTTCCAGCTTGGCGGTGGTGTAGGTCAGGTCGGCGGCGGCGGGCTTTCCTCCCCCGGACAGCCGCAGGGCAAACACGCCAATCAGTACGCAGGCCACCACAGGGATGATTACCCGCCTGCGCAGCAGTTTTTGGGCCAGCGTTCCGAATTTTTTGCTGGTTTTCTCCTGCTGCGCGGTGTCCCGTTTCATGACAGGAAGTATCATAGCTGAAATCGTCCTTTCTGTTTTAAGCTGTTCCCAGCTTATCAGGAAAATTTGAACAGCCGGAGGAGGAAATCGAAACAAAAGCTAAACAGGATGAAAACAAAAAACAACGCCGCCCCACCCCCAATGGGTGGAGCGGCGGATTTTATCAAGGGTGCAGGGCGCGACGCCGGAGAGATTTGCACCTCCGGTAAGGCGGGCGCCATCCCGCCCCGCCGTTTTGCGGGGCATTTTGAGGGGAGGGGGCGGCGCAGAGGTCGCCCCCTGCACGCGGCTCACGGCCTGTTAAGCCGGTAGCCCGCCCCCCAGATGGTCTCGATGAGTCTGGGATGGGCGGGGTCGTCCTCCACCTTATCCCGGATGCGGCCTATATGGACGGTGACAGTGGCGCTGTCCCCCACATACTCGTAGCCCCAGATAATCTCAAACAGCTTCTCCTTGGAGAAGACTGTGTTGGGGTGTTCCGCCAGGTATTTCAGCAGCGCGAACTCCCGGTTGGGCATTTTGATCTCCTGACCGCCCTTTATCACCTTCCAGCTCCGGGGCAAAATCTGGATACTACCCAGATCAATGACCTCCGCTTCCGCCTGCCCTCCCCCGGTGAGGCGGGCGTATCTGCTGAGATGGGCCTTTACCCGGGCTACCAGCTCCGCCGGATCAAAGGGCTTTGGTATGTAGTCGTCCGCCCCCAGGCCCAGGCCGCGGATCTTGTCCACCGACTCGCTGCGGGCGGTGACCATAAGGATGGGCACATCGATTCGGTCCCGAATCAGCCGGCATACATCGTAGCCATTGCACCCCGGGAGCATCAGGTCCAGCAAAATCAGGTCGTAGCTCCCGTTCAGCGCCTCGGTCGCGGCCTGCTGGCCGTTGTCCGCAACGCAGATCTCATAGCCCTCAATCTCCAGGTAGTCCCTCTCCAGCATGGCGATTTCCGAGTCGTCCTCCGCAATCAAAATCTTAGCCATGAGTCTCCTCCTCTCCGGGAAGTAAAATGGTAAAAGCCAATCCCCCATCGTTTTTCGCCTGAATGGTCCCTCCGTGGGCCTCTATGATGTACCTGACGATATACAGTCCCAGGCCGCTCCCCTCTCCATTTTTGGAGCCTCGGGCCTGATCCGCCCGCCAAAACTGCTCAAAGAGATGGGGCAGCGCCTCCTCCGGAACACCCTGGCCGTTGTCAGCAAAGCGGATCTGTTCCCACTCCCCTCGCCTCTCCACCGACACAGAGATGATCAGTGCCCCGTCTCCGGCGTAGCGCAGGGCGTTGTCCTTCAGGTTGTTCAACACTCGATAGAACTGCTCCGGGTCGATGGATACAGGGTGAGGGCCGGGGGAAACTGCCAGCTGAATTTTCCCGCCCGTCTGCTCCAGCTCCGGGCCCGCCTCCGACACGAACCTGGCCGCGAAGTCCCCCAGGTCGGATTCTTCCCGGAACAGGGGAAGGTTTCCCGTCTCCAGCCGGGAGAAGTAAAACAGCCGCTGGAGAAGGACCTCCATATCGCAGGCCTTGCGGTAGGCCACGTCCAGATACTGCCGCTGCCGCTCCGGGGTCTGGGCTACCCCGTCCCGCAGACCCTTGATATACCCCTTCACGCTGGTGAGGGGGGTGCGCAGGTCGTGAGAGATACCGGCCACCAGATCGGTGCGAGAGCGTTCATAGGCAGCGTTTTTCTTCTGCTCGTCCAATAAATGCTCCTGCATCCGGTTGAAGGCGGCGCACACCGGAGAAAACTCGTCCCGGCCCCGATACTCAATGGCCTGGGTAAAGTCCCCCTCCTCCACCCGCCCGGCAGCCTGGATCAGAGCATCCACCGGCTGGAGCAGTTTTCTCAGCTGATATCGGGTAAACAGCAGATTGAGCAGTACAATCACCACAATGGCCGCCCCGCCGCTGAGCAGAAGAGAGAGCATCATAGCCTCCATCTGGGGGCGGCGGCGGCCCTCCTCCCAGGGGCGGGGCCGAGCGACCGTACCTACCATCTCCAGTCCGCCTTCGCCCCGCTGCAGCCAGAGTGTGCCCTCCTCCGGGCGACCGTCCGGCGGCAGTTCCCGGAACATCTCCTCCGCCTGCCGCTGGTAGTACCGACCGATGGCGTGGGTGGCCGCCCCGTTCACCGCCAGCATGGCCACCAGCGCCACCAGCACCGACACAGTGTTGTAAAAAAAGAGGTGCCGTCTGATCCTCATAAGGTTTCCCTCCTGATGATTCAAATGCACCTCTATTATAGTCGCTAATTGTAAATAAATCAGTGTGTGATTCTAAACTTTTCAAAAATTTTCCGCAGCAGTCCTTAAACCTGCCGGCGCCGCCCGTCATCTCGCCAGCACAAACAGATTGCTTTCTGCGGCAAAATTGGCAAAGGAGAACAGCACAACCACAGCGTTAATTTCATTCTCCTCCACATAACCTTTGATACTGGTCAGGTTGTCCCGGGGATCAAAGAGGTGGACCTGGGAGAACCGCTGGGTCAGAAAGGGGGTAAGGCAGTCGGAGTAGGAGTCCCGAATGACAAGCACCCTGGGGCCTGTTCTCCCTTCCGTCTCCACCACGCACAGGGGCTGACGCCCCCCCAGAAAGTAGGAGTACTTGTCCTTCACATCCAGATAGCTGTCCACATAGAGGCTGCCCTCCTCAGAGACGCCCTTGAACCAGGAGGTCACCTTGACGCCCTCGTCCGGAACATAGGTATCAATCTGATCCGGAGGCAACCAGCGCACCCCGGAGGTGGAAAACAGCGTGCCGTTGAACTGTTCGGTAACGGTGGTTTTCCGGTAGTTGGCCAGGTCGATGGGCTCCATGCCCAGGGCCTTAAAGATGGCGTTGGCCCCGTAGAAGGCCCCCAGGCTGGTCCAGTGGTGATCGGTGCGGTAGTAGAGGTCCTCCTGGCTGTGGGGGGCCAGGGCCCCGTACACATCGATGGTGGAGGCCCCGGTGGAGAAATAGAGGCTGTCGATGATCGCCTTCTCGTCCGCGGAGGGAGCCCCCGCCGGGAGTCGGTCCTTCCAAATTTCGGCGGCGGAGGGGATGAGTCCGAAGTATACCGGAACATCCACGTTGCCCACCAGCGAATCCAGATAACCCATGTCCTTATCCAGTTTTGACTGGTCCGGCGTGTTCACCCGGCTGATGAGGGTGTCCTGGGCGCCGAAGTAGACCCCGTTATTCTCCTTCTTGCCGGACAGCCTTTCGCTCCAGGCCTTGGCGGCCACCCAGAAGTCCCGACCCACAATGTGGTCGGAGACGTAGTCCTCCGCGTCCTCCATGAACTTTCCACTGCCCAGCGTCTCCAGCGCCAGCTTGGGAGGCTTTTGCAGGTAGCGGTTCTCCAGAGGGGAGAAATCCTTGTCGGGCAGCAGCAGGCTGATGACCGACATGCCCCCGATGAAGGCGCAGAACAGCACTGTAAGGAACATACTGAATTTTTTTGTCATTCTCTCGCCTCCTCAGAAATTGGAATACAGGAAGGGGTTATAGGTGCCGTCCACCAGGTAGGCGGTGCAGACGATCAGCCCCCCGGCAATCAGAACGGTGCAGACCGCCTGCTGTCCCCTGGCCCCCAGCCGGCGGTAGACCGACGCCCCCAGGGGGGTGGAGGCCAGGGCCGCCAGGCACAGGATGGGTAGGTAGCTGGCCAGGTAGTAGCCGAAGGACGTGTTCGCCAAGGGGACGCCCCCCAGTCCAAACATGACCTTCAGGTAGGCCCCCAGGTGGGAGAAGTCCTCAATGGCAAAGATAGCCCAGCTCACCATAACAAAGAACATGGTGTACACATGGCCCACCAGAGAGGGGGCTTTCTCCAACGGTTTGAGCAGGAAGAACTTCTCCACCATCAGCAGAGCGAAGAAGTACAGCCCCCAGCACAAGAAATTCCAGCTGGCCCCGTGCCAGATGCCGGTGGCCGCCCAGACCACAAAGAGGTTGAACATCCACCGCGGCCTGGCGCACCGGTTGCCCCCCAGGGGGATATACAGGTACTCCCGAAACCAGGTGGACAGGGAGATGTGCCACCGCCGCCAAAACTCGGTGATGCTTTTGGAGATATAGGGGTAGTTGAAGTTGGGCAGGAACTCAAAGCCCAGCATTCGCCCCAGACCTACCGCCATGTCGGAGTAGCCCGAGAAGTCGAAGTAAATCTGGAAGGTGAAGGCCAGCACCCCCAGCCAGGCCCCGGCCACCGTCAGCTCGGATGGGGCCATGGCCTTGCAGCTGTCCCACAGCATTCCCACGTTGTTGGCGATCAGCAGCTTTTTGGCCAGGCCCACCATCAAGATCTGCACCCCGGAGGCAAATTTGTCCGCGGAGCAGGTCCTCTCATTGATCTGGTCCCCCAGGTCCTTGTACTTGATGATGGGGCCGGCGATAAGCTGGGGAAAGAGGGTGACGAAGGTGCCGAAGTTAAGGATGCTCCGCTGGGCCCGGGCGTCCCCCCGGTAGACGTCGATGGTGTAGCTCATGGTCTGGAAGGTGTAGAAGGAGATGCCGATGGGGAGATGGATTCCCAGCACCGGCATGAAGGTGAGGCCAACCGACTGGAGAGACCCGGCGATAAAATCCCAGTACTTGAAAAAGCACAGCAGGGCCAGGTTGAACACAACGGAGGAGGCCACCGCCCTTTTCGCCCCCCGGTCATTCCCTCTGGCCTTGCACCTCTCCACCAGTAGACCGTGAGTGTAGTCGATGGCGGTGGACAGGAACATGATAGCCACATAGGCCCTCTCCCCCCACCAGTAGAAGAACAGGGAGGCGCACAACAGGACCACGTTGCGCCCCCGTCGGGGGACGATATAGTACAGGAACAGGGTGAAGACCAGAAAATAAAACATGAAAATGGGGGTGGAAAAAACCATAGCGGACACCTCTTGGAGTATTTTGTGGAAGCTGCTGCAGGGTGGGACGACCCCGGCCCGCCGTTCTCAGGGGTCGGACCAGGTTTTGGCGGCGCGCCGGGGTCGTCGCGCCCTACAGGCGAAAAGGGCCCGCCCAAGGGGGCGGGCCCCACAAATATCAGGATTCCTTAAAACAGGGCATTAAATTCCTTGACGATGTCGTCGCAGCTCTCGTGGACCACCATCATCACGTAGTTGCCGTTGGAGACGACGCGGGAGTTGTTCAGCCACTGCTCGGTGGGGCCGGGATACCAGGCGCCGGGGTTGCCCTGTCCGTCCTCGCCGGACATGCGATCGATGCGGGCCTGGAAGATGGCCTTGACGGTGTCCACGTCCTTGCTGTCCTTCACCTGGACCAGGCCGAACTCGCCGTTGTTCATGGACATCCTGGTGATATAGACCAACTTCTGCTCTGCGCTGATTCCACTCAGACCGGCGTACATCTGATCCAGGAGGGAGCTGTCGGCCAGCTCCAGGAAGCCAAATTCATACTTGCCGATGGTGTCGTCGTAGAACTTCTGGAGGTCTACCTTGGAGGCGGAGGAGCTGCCGGAGCCGCTGGAGGATCCGGAGGAGTCGGAGGAGACGCCGTCCCAGCGGCAGCGGATGATACAGGTGGCCTTGGCCCCGTCATACTCCACCGTAATGGTGGCCTGACCGGGGGCCACGGCGGTGACGGTGCCGTCCTCGGCCACGGTGGCCACCTTCTCGTCGCTGGAGGAGAAGACGGCAAGGCCGTCGGTGTCGGGCTGGGCGGTATAGCGCAGGCGGAAGGTGGCTCCGGCCTTCTTCAGCGTGACATCAGTCTTGTTCAGGGTGATGGTCACCGCTGAGTCGGAGCCGCCGGGCTGTGTCCCCTCGGAGGAGGAGCCGTCCGCAGAGCCGTCTGGGGCAGAACCCTCCGGCTGGGAGGCATCCGGGGTAGAGGGATTCGAGCCATCGGGGTTGGAGGCGTCGGGGTTGGAGGCGTCGGGCTGGCTGGAGTCTCCGCCGGGGGCGATGACACTCACGTCAGAGCCGCTGCCGGGGTTGGAGGAGGAAGCGCCGCCCTTGTTTCCGCCGCCGCAGGCGGCCAGGGACAGGACCATAGCGGTGGCCAGCACCGCCGCAAAGATACGTCTTTTCATCACTAAGTAACTCCTTTTCTATTGGGGTTGTAGTTTGACCCTTTTGGGTTCACGTGGGGTTTGACGCAGGAAAATAAAAAAGGTTCCCGGCTTTTTAAAATTTTTGAGAGTGGGAATATTATACTGTCTTTTTCCGCCGGTGACAAGGGGGACAAACATTTTGCAAACGCCTGATATGTCCTCTTATTCCTCTCTTGCGTCCTCTCGGCAGACGGAGAAAAATTTCTTCTCTCCCTCTTGACAAACACCCTGAGAAGGCGTATATTATACACAACATATGAGCAATTGTTCATATATGAACTATGAGAGGAGGCCGCCTATGGAAATGAAATCTGTCCCCTGCTGTGAGGAGTCCTGCGTCCACGGCAATGTGGTGGAGGGCGTCCGCGCCCAGCTCCCCCCCGACGAGCAGCTCTACGACCTGGCCGAGCTGTTCAAAATCTTCGGAGACAGCACCCGGGTTAAGATTCTCTGCGCCCTGCTGGACGCGGAACTGTGCGTGTGCGATATCGCCAAGCTGATGGAAGTCACCCAGTCAGCTGTGTCACATCAGCTCCGGGTGCTGAAAAACAGCAAGCTGGTCAAATTCCGCCGGGAGGGAAAAACGGTGTATTACTCCCTGGCCGACGACCATGTGATCCACATCATGGCCCAGGGGATGGAACACATTCTGGAGTAGGGCGCGACGACCCCAGCGCGCCGTTCTGACGGCTGCGGCGTGCCCAGTGGTCACGCCCTGCAAGCATTCAACAAATTTCAGAAAGGATGATTCACCATGAAAAAGACCTTTAAACTCATCGACCTGGACTGCGCCAACTGCGCCGCCAAAATGGAAACCGCCATCAAAAAGCTGCCCGGCGTAACGGACGCATCCGTTTCTTTTATGACACAGAAGATGACCATCGAGGCCGACAATCTGGACGCCGTGATGAAGGACGTGGTAAAAGTCTGTAAAAAGGTGGAGCCCGACTGCGAGATCGTGCTGTGAGTACCTTCTGGGACCGGTGGGCCCGGTTTTACGATCTGTCTCAGCGAAGTAACCGGGCAGTGAATGCCGCGGCGGCGGAGAGGGTGGCCAGGCTGGTTCCCAAGGGGGCCCGGGTGCTGGACTGTGCCGCCGGAACAGGGGAGTTTTCCCTGGCGGCGGCGGAAAACGCCGCCTCGGTGCTATGCACCGACCAGTCCCTGCCCATGCTGGAGAGGGCCCGGAAAAAGGCGGAGAGACAGGGGCTGACCAACATCACCTTCGCCCGGCGGGACCTCACCGCCCTGCCTAATCCGGACGGCAGCTTTGATGTGGTGATTGCCGCCAACGTGCTGCATCTTCTCCCCGAACCTGAAAAGGCGGCGAGGGAGCTGTGGCGGGTCACCGCCCCGGGCGGGCGGCTCATCCTGCCCACCTACCTCCAGGGGCGGGCTGGGACAGCCTATGGAACCATGATTAAGATTTACCAGGGCGTGGGCTTTCACTATGAACACGCCTTCACCCCCGAGACCTACCGGATGCTGCTGGAGGGCCTGAACCTGGCTCCGGTGACCCTGGAGGTCATTCCGGGCCGGCTGCCCGAGGGCATCGCCATGTTGAAGAAACCCTTGTAGGGCGCGACGACCTCGGCGCGCCGCCCAAACGGCCTTAAAACACGGCGGGCCGAGTCGTCCCGCCCTACGTATGTTCTGCTTACCATATTTGCGGGCGGCTGATAGCCGCCCCTACGAAACGAGGCGTATGTTATGACCCGGAAACAAAAAAAGATGCTTTACCGCATCCTGATTGCGGCTGCACTGTTCGCGGCCGCCCTGCTGCTGCCCACCATATGGCTGCCGGGCCCTATCCCTCTTCTCTCGGCGATACGGGACCGGAACGGCTGCGGGGCCTATGCCCTGGCCAGGTGGCCTGTCTTTCTGGTCCCCTACCTGGTCATCGGCTGGGACGTTCTCTGGAGGGCCGTCCGCAACATCCTGCACGGCCAGGTTTTCGACGAGAACTTTCTCATGTGCGTGGCCACTATCGGGGCGCTGATCATTGGAGAATACCCCGAGGCCGTGGCGGTGATGCTCTTCTACCAGGTGGGGGAGCTGTTCCAGAACGTGGCCGTCTTCCGGTCCAGGCAGTCCATCTCTGAACTGATGGACATCCGCCCCGACTACGCCAACATCCAGCGGGACGGCCAGCTGGTCCAGGTGGACCCGGAGGAGGTGGCGGTGGGGGACGTGATTGTCATCAAGGCCGGGGAGAGAGTGCCCTTGGACGGTACGGTCCTGGAGGGGACCTCCGCCCTGGACACCGCCGCCCTCACCGGCGAGTCCCTGCCCCGGGACGTTGGGGTTGGGGACGAGGTGATCTCAGGCTGTGTCAACCTGTCCGGACTGCTCCACGTGAAGGTATCCAAGCCCTTTGGACAGTCCACCGTGGCACGCATTCTGGATCTGGTGGAGAACTCCAGCGAGAAAAAGGCCCAGGCGGAGCACT
>CATONV010000008.1 GCA_951801655.1 uncultured Oscillospiraceae bacterium
ACCTGGAGGACATCGCCGCCCCCCGGTGCTTTGAGATCGAGCGGAAGCTGAAAGAGCTGTGCGACATTCCTGTGTTCCACGACGACCAGCACGGTACTGCCATTATTGTGCTGGCCGGGCTGACCAATGCCCTGCGGCTGGTGGGGAAGAAAAAGGAGGAGGTCCGGGTGGTCTTTTCCGGGGCTGGCTCCGCCGCTATCTCCATTACAAAGCTGCTCCTGCTGGCCGGGTTTACCGACATTACCCTGGTGGACAGGTTCGGCGCGGTGTATGAGGGCTGTGACCAGCTGAACTGGGCTCAGCAGGAGATCGCCAGGGTGACCAACCGGGACAGGCGGCAGGGCACGCTGGCCGATATGATGAGAGGGGCCGATGTGTTTGTTGGGGTCTCCGCCCCCAATCTGGTGACCCCGGAGATGGTGTCCACTATGAATCAGGACGCTATTGTCTTTGCCTGCGCCAACCCCACCCCGGAGATTTTCCCCGACGACGCCAGGGCGGGCGGCGCCCGGGTGGTGGCCACCGGCCGCAGCGACTACCCCAACCAGATCAACAACGTGCTGGCCTTCCCGGGGTTGTTCCGGGGGGCGCTGGACGTCCGGGCCAGCGATATCAACGAGGAGATGAAGCTGGCCGCCGCCCGCGCCCTGTCCGAACTCATCTCTGACGAGGAGCTGCGGAACGACTACATCATCCCCCAGGCCTTCGACCCCAGGGTGGGCCCTGCCGTGGCCAAGGCTGTGGCCGAGGCCGCCCGGAAATCTGGCGTGGCGAGACTTTAACCGACGGTTCAGCGGAAAGGCGAAACAAAGGTGGTGTTGGAATGTTTCACGAAATTTGCATCTACGAGGCAAAAATTGATAAACAGGATGAAATTGAAGCTTTAATGAAAGAGGTTGCCGCCTTCTACCGTTCACAGCCCGGAGTGATTGATGTGAAATACATCAAACGTACACACCGGCAAGAGAGCTTTAACGCCGTCAAAGAGGGAAAACCGCCCATTCGCCTGACAAAATGGGTGGGCAAGGTCACCTACATTCTGCACTGGACCCTTGAAGACGAAGAAGCCCATGTCCGTGTTTCAAAGCTTGGTCTGGAGCTGTTTTACAAAAGATGGAATCGCTGCTTAACCACAATGCCCAAAATTTTGCTGGGCGAGGATATCGTGTAACACACGTGAAAGGAGAGACCATGAGTATATTTTTCTACGGCTGTGTCACCTTGGACGGCTATCTGGCCGACAAAAATCACGGCCTGTCCTGGCTCCACGAGACGGGCAGCCCAGAGGAAACGGACTGCGACCGCTTTTACAGTGCGATGGACGTTACTATCATGGGCAAACGGACCTTTGAGGAGATCGCCCAACTGGAGGACGCCGCCAGCGTTTACCCCACCACGGAGAACTATGTTTTCACCCACGCTGACAGCCTGCCCCAGGCGGGGTTCGTCCCGGTTAGGGGAGACGTTGCGGAGTTTGTGGCAAGGCTGGAACCGGACAAAAATATCTGGATCGTGGGCGGGAACACCATCCTGGCCCCGCTGTTGGAGAGGGACATGGTGGACCATCTGATTGTCCAGGTCGCCCCCGTGCTGCTGGGGGAGGGCATTCCCCTGTTTACCCAGAAGGAGGGACAGATGCGGTTCCGCCTGGACGAGGTAAAGCGGTATGGGCAGTTCGCGGAGTTGATTTTCAGCCGAAGCGAACATGAAGTATGAGGCGCGCCGGATGGAACATCTTTTCAAAAAAATCGACACCCAGGGGATCACCTATTTAGAGACACTGTCCGGAAGCCGTGAATGGTACTGGGGCACGGACTACATACACGGCGACCTGTATGAGGCGGAGGAGCTGTTCCGGGATGGGCACCCTGTGAACCGAAACAAGCTGCTGTTCGTCCATGACCCGGATGGAACGGTGGTCCAGCCGGTCATTGCGCAGAAGGGTCAGTATCTGGGGCGTCCAATCTGTTATGAGGGCAGGATCGCAATCCTGATGGTTGATTTCCCCGCCGGGCAGATTATTGTCATACAGTTTGACGGCGCGCTGGAGAACATGATAGAGAGGACTGAGATTCCCCTGTCCGCAGTGAAGAACTGCTACAATCTGATGCTGGAAACCGCGCCGCTGATGGTGACGCGGCAGGGGAACGAGGATACCTTTCAAATTCTGTGGCCGGAACAGGTATCTTTTGAAATCGGCGAGAGGGAATCCTTCTGGATTCGGCATGGAGACAAACTGTATTTTTCCACATGGCAGGAGGAACCGGAGTATCGGGAGGAGATCATTGTGCGGAAACTGGAGACGGGGGAGATCATCGACCGTTTTCCAGGGGTCTCTATGACTATGCCGGACGGCCGGTTGTGGGTTTTAACCTGAAAATGCTCTGATTTCCGGTTGACAAAGAAACAAAACTGTGGTAGAGTGTGTGTCACTGCGACGAAAAGGACAAGTAGCGCCGCGATTTCCCGCACAGAGAGCCCTTGGGTTGGTGGAACAGGGGAGGGGAGCGCCGTGTGAATACCCCTTGGAGCAGCCGCCCGAACCGCAAAGGCGCAGTAGGGGACAGGCCGGGGAGCGCCCGTTACCGCGCCGGAGCCACGAGCTCCACGAGGTCCGTCCCGCGAGGGGCGGGCGAACCAGAGGTGGTACCGCGTCATGACGCCCTCTGTCCGATTTTCGGGCAGAGGGTTTTTTGTAAGGAAGTGATTGTTTTGTCAGCGCGTCAACGGGGAACGCTGTTTGTGTTCCTGGCCGCTGTACTGTACAGCATTGGGGGATTGTGCATTAAATTGATCCCCTGGGGCGGCATGGCCATTAACGGCGGACGTACCGCCATTGCCTTGGCGGTAATCGGTCTGTATCTCCGACTGACCAACCATAAGCCGAAAATGAACCTGTGGGTTCTGGTGGGCGCGTTGTCTGTCTGCGGCACCAACACGCTGTTTTCCATCGCCAACAAGCTGACTACTGCGGGCAACACCATTGTGCTTCAATTTACCGCGCCCATCTTTGTGATTTTGTTCTCCATTTTGTTTTTTGGAAAAAAACCACAAAAATTGGATCTGATGGCCTGCGGTTTTGTGCTGGGCGGGGTACTGCTGTTTTTTGTTGACAGCTTGTCCGCCGGGGGAATGCTGGGAAATGTGACGGCCCTGCTGTCCGGGGTGGCCTACGCCGGGGTGTTTTTGATGAACGACATGCCCGACAGCAACCCAATCTCCTCCGTCTTCTGGGGGGACGTGTTCAGCGCGGTGATAGGTCTGCCTTTTCTGGGATATGAGACGGACTTTTCCGGAAAGACTTTGGCGGCCTTGCTGATTCTGGGGGTGTTTCAGGTGGCGGTGGCCTATATCCTGATGGTAGAAGGCCTGAAAACCACTCCGCCAGTCACGGCCAGCCTGGTGTCGGGCATCGAGCCGGTTCTCAATCCCGTTTTGGTGGCGGTGTTTTACCATGAGATGCTCGGCCCCGTGGCCCTGGTGGGGGCGATGATTGTGGTGGGCAGCGTAGTGCTGTATAATGTAATACTGACCCGGCAGACTGCGGAAGAATATCAAACCTAGGGCTGTGAGGCCCCTGCAATACAAGAAAGGAGAGGAAATACTATGACCTGTTATGAGGAACTGAAGGCCCGCGGGCTCATTGCCCAGGTGACCAACGAAGAGGAAATTTCCAAGATGATAAACGAGGGGAAGGCGGTGTTTTACATCGGCTTTGACCCCACCGCCGACTCTCTCCACGTGGGCCACTTTATGGCCCTGTGCCTTATGAAGCGGCTGCAGATGGCGGGCAACCGGCCCATCGCCCTCATCGGGGGCGGCACCGGCATGATTGGCGACCCCTCCGGACGCACCGACATGCGCTCTATGATGACCGAGGAGACCATCCGCCACAACTGCGACTGCTTCAAGAAGCAGATGGAACGGTTTATTGAGTTTGGCGAGGACAAGGCCATGATGATTAACAACGCCGACTGGCTGCTCAAGCTGAATTATGTGGAGGTCCTGCGGGAGGTGGGGGCCTGCTTCTCGGTGAACAACATGCTCCGGGCCGAGTGCTACAAGCAGCGCATGGAGAAGGGCCTCAGCTTCCTGGAGTTCAACTATATGATTATGCAGTCCTACGACTTCTATTATCTGTTCCAGAACTACGGTTGCAACATGCAATTCGGCGGCGACGACCAGTGGTCCAACATGCTGGGGGGTACCGAGCTCATCCGCCGCAAGCTGAGCAAGGACGCCCACGCCATGACCATCACCCTGCTGCTCAACTCTGAGGGAAAAAAGATGGGCAAAACCGCCAAGGGCGCTGTTTGGCTGGACCCCAACAAGACCTCTCCCTATGAGTTCTACCAGTATTGGCGCAACGTGGGGGATGGAGATGTTCTCAAGTGCCTGCGGATGCTCACCTTCCTGCCCCTGGAGCAGATCGACGAAATGGACCGCTGGGAAGGCAGCCAGCTGAACACTGCCAAGGAAATTCTGGCCTTTGAGCTGACCAAGCTGGTCCACGGAGAGGAGGAGGCTGTCAAGGCCCAGGAAGCAGCCAAGGCCCTGTTCGTGGGAGGCGGCGATATGTCCAACGTGCCCACCACCCAACTCACTGAGGCTGACCTCACCGACGGTGCCATCGGCGTGCTGGACCTGATGGTCAAATGCAAGCTGGCTCCCTCCAAGAAGGAGGCCCGCCGCCTGGTGGAACAGGGCGGGGTAGAGGTCAACGGCGAGAAGGTAGACGCCGCAACCGTCAGCTACACCGCCGCCGACCTGTCCGGGGACGGCCTGATGCTGAAAAAGGGCAAAAAGGTGTATCACCGCGCCCATATGTAAGAAAACCGGCCAGGGAGAGGTAATTTTCGCCTCTCTCTGGCCTGATCTGGAGGAAAAATTTTGAATTGTGATCTCTAAGTCGAGAACAGAAACGGATTACTTTTCTCGCTCTGTTGACCGGACCAGGAAATCGTGTTATACTGCTTCAAAACAGGAACAAGAAAGGGGGGACGGCAGTTCCTCAAATTGATTTGCATTATTAGGTCAACAAAATAAAAATTTTGTTGACCTGAATGGAGGCTGAACCTCTATTTTGAGGACTGCAAGCCGTTTATGGACTACCGCACCGAAACGCCGCCTATTCTTCGGGAATTTCTGGTCTACCACGAGACCATCCAGGGACATTCCCGAAAAACAGTCGACGAATATTATTTAGACCTGCGAAACTTTTTCCGTTTTCTCAAGAAAAACAGAAATTTGGTTCCTCAAAGCATTGCGTTGGAAGACATCTCCATCGACGATGTTGATCTGACTTTGGTGCAGGACATTACATTGACAGAGATCTATTCCTACATGAACTACTTGTCTCGGGACCGCGGCCTGAACAATACGTCTCGGGCCCGTAAAGTGGCCACCATTCGGTCGTTCTATAAGTACCTGACTAATAAAGCCAAGCTGCTTAAGACCAATCCGGTCCAGGATCTGGACTCACCCAGATTGAAAAAATCCCTGCCAAAATATCTGAACTTAGACGAGAGTATGGAGCTTCTGGACAGTGTGGACGGAAAAAATTCTACCCGTGATTACTGTATTCTGACATTGTTTCTCAACTGCGGCCTGCGTATCTCTGAACTGGTTGGGCTGAACAAAACAGATGTTCGGGACGATCAGCTGCGGGTACTGGGCAAGGGTGGCAAGGAGAGAATCCTCTACCTCAACGACGCCTGCCAGCAGGCACTGGAGAATTGGCTCACTGAGAGGGACACCCTTACTCTGGTGGATCAGAATGCCCTGTTCGTCACGCTTCAAAACCGGCGGCGGATCTCCACCGCAGCAGTCCACAAGCTGGTGAAAAAGCATCTGACTGCCGCCGGGCTGGACAGTACCCAGTATTCCTCCCACAAGCTGCGCCACACCGCCGCCACCCTGATGCTGCAAAACGGCGTGGACGTGCGTACCCTCCAGGAAGTGCTGGGCCACGATCATCTGAACACCACCCAGATTTACACCCATGTGGACAACGAAGACCTGCGTGTTGCCGCCCGGGCCAATCCCCTGGCAAAGGTTCGGAAAAAACGTCAAAAAGAGAAATCAGGCGGCTGATTCTACAAAAGAGGAGAGGTTTTATATGTATGAGATTTATTTTTCCATTGTCATGCTGGCCCCCGCAGCTATGCTGATTGTGGGGCTGATGTGGAAAATTTCCCCTCCCCCCTACCAGTCCAAGGGTCTGGCTTACAGCACGGAGATCACCCGAAAGAATCCGGATGCCTGGGCCGCAGCCCACCGCCACTGTGCCAGGCTGTGGATGCGCACGGGTATCATCAGCGGCGGGGCCAGCGCCTTTTTGATGATCCTTTTTAAGGAAAACTATTCCGTCTTTTGGATGTGGCTCATTGTCGGCCAGATGGCGCTGTTTTGTGTGTCAGTGTTTATGATCGACCTGTTGCTGAAAAATCAATTTGACGGCGACCAATGAAAAACCGCCTGTCCAACCGGACAGGCGGTTTTCCTTTACACTTCAATCAGCTCATAGCTTCGACAGCCCAGACCGATTTTTTCCGCGTGCTCCAGACAGCTGCGCCACTCAGACTCCGGAGTAGAGTTGGTAAAGTGGTCGTGGTGATCGTGGAAATTGGGGTCGGCCAAGTGCCGGGCCAGCTGACTGCCCGGCATAGGTTCGGCAGCCAGACATGCGTCCACGCAGGCCTGATCCAGGGCCAGTGGGTCAGTGGACACGAACATCCCCAGATTAGGCAGGATGGGTACGTCGTTCTCTCCATGGCAGTCGCAGTTGGGAGATACGTCCACAATCAGGGAGATGTGGAATTGGGGCCGACCGGCCACCACGGCTTTTGTGTATTCCGCCATGCGGCAGTTCAGGGCCGCCTGGGCGTTGTCATTGACGAAATAGATGGCGTCGAAGTTGCAGGCGCCCAAGCAGCGTCCGCAGCCTACGCAGTGCTCCGAATCCACGGACATTTTCATGGTCTCCTCATGAAAAACCAGTCCGCTGTTCGCGCACTCCCGCTGACAGCGGCGGCAGCCCCGGCAGGACTCGGTATTGATTCTTGGTTTGCCGCTGGCATGCTGCTCCTTTTTGCCCGCCCGGGAGCCGCAGCCCATTCCAATATTTTTGATGGTCCCGCCGAAACCGGTCATCTCGTGGCCCTTAAAGTGTGTCAGGCTGATGAAGACATCGGCGTCCATAATGGCCCGGCCGATCTTGGCCTCGGTAACATACTCGCCTCCTTCTACAGGGATGGCCACGTCGTCCGTCCCCTTCAGTCCGTCTCCGATGAGAATGGGACAGCCCACTGTAAGCGGGGTGAAACCGTTCTCCCAAGCGCACTCCAGATGCTCCAGAGCGTTTTTGCGGCTGCCGGGATACATGGTGTTGCAGTCGGTGAGGAAGGGTTTTCCACCTAGCTCCTTCACCACGTCCACCACGGCGCGGGCATAGTTGGGCCGCAGGAAGCTTACGTTGCCCAGTTCACCAAAGTGCATTTTAATGGCTACAAATTTGCCTTCCAGATCCAAGTTTTGAATACCGGCCCGCTTGATTAGCTTTTTCAGCTTGGCGGGCAGACCGTCGCCAAAGGCCTGGGTGTGAAAATCGGTAAAATAAACCTTTGCTTTCTCCATGATCGAAGCTCCTTCTTAGTAGATGTATCTGAACTATATCATATGAAGTACCCTTTAAGTCAAGGGGAAAGTCAAATTTTTCCCCGCTTGGCTTCCACAATCCCTGGAATGATGGAGAAAAGTGACCCCACCACAATAAGGACTACACCGATAAACATACTCTGGGATATTTCCTCCCCGTGAACCACCCAGGCCAGCAGGGGCGACAAAGAGGGTTTGAAAAAGTAAACCAAAGACACCACGCTGGCCGGCTGATATTCCATGGCCAGAAAGTAGGCACAGAAACCAACACCTGCCACGCCCACAGACACATAGAGAACATATGGTAGATTTGCCAAAGTGTACCCAGCTAAAATAGGAATATTGGCAAAGCTGTCCAGTCCCACGTTGCGGAACAGCTGGGCCAGCGCGGGGATATGGGTGAAAAGGATAAACATCAGCACAATCAAGTTGCCAAAGAGAAAGCTGAAGCAGGTGACCACCGCTCCGCCGAACTCCGCCACCTTCCGCTTGCCCATCACGCCGTACAGAGAGAAGAGAAGGGTGGACAGCAGCGCGAGGAATACTCCGGTCATGTTCAGCCTAGTGTCCCAGGGACTGATGATGACGACTGTACCAATAACCTCTAAAACCAGTGCGGCAATATGCCGGGGCCTGATGGGTTCCTTCAACAAGAAAAAGGCCAAAAAAGTGACAAATACTGGGTTACAGCTGAACATTACTGCCGCCACGGAGGAGTTGGTATAGCTCACCGCCATCTGAAGAACAGGCATACAAATGGCGATGCCGATCAGTCCCAGCAGGGCGAAGTATACGACGCTCTGCCGGTCCAGCCGCTTTCCCCGTTTTCTCAGGTTGTGCAGCGCCACCGGCAGCAAAAATACAAATCCGATGGCAAACCGGCACAAAGTCAGTTGAACCGGATTGATCTGCCCTGCGATGAATTTCAGCACTACCTCAAAGGTGGTAAACATCACCACCGCCACGGCGATATAGAGATAGCCTTTTTTCATTGGAACCCTCTCCCCTTTTATCTCTTTATTTGATCAGCGCCAGAAATTCCTCCTCAGTGAGTACGGGGATGCCCAGCTCCTGGGCCTTACGCAGTTTGGAACCGGCTCCCTCACCTGCCACAACATAGGTGGTCTTTTTGGATACGGAACCCGCCGACTTGCCCCCACGGGTCTCAATCATTTCGCCGGCCTCGTCTCGAGTGAACTTCTCCAGGGCGCCAGTGAGGACAAAAGTCATGCCTGCGAATCGCTGATCGCTCCCCTTCTCTGCCGCCGTCATGTTCACTCCGGCCTCTCTCAGCCGCTGGATCAAATGCCGGCTTTGAGGACTGGCCATCCAGTCCAAAATGCTTCGGGCGGTGATCTCACCAATATCGTCTACGGCGGTGAGCTCCTCCAGAGTGGCATTTTGCAGCCGATCCATCGTCCGGAAGCGGGCGGCCAAAATTTTTCCCGCCTTCTGCCCCACCTGACGGATGCCAAAGGCGTAAATCAGCCGAGACATGTCCTGTTCCTTGGACTTCTCCAGGGCGGCCAGCAGCTTTTGGGCGGAACGCTTGCCCATCCTCTCCAGCTGGGCCACATCCTCTTCCTGTAGAAAATAAAGGTCCCCTGGAGTCTTCACAAGCTCCGCGTTTACCAGATTTTCCACAACAGCAATCCCTAGTCCCTCGATATCCATGGCGTCCCGGCTGGCGAAATGGGCCAGGTTGCGCAGCAGCTGGGCGGGACACTCCGCCCCGGTGCAGCGGATGTGGGCCCCGTCCTCGTCTCTCTCTACCGAGGCCCCACACACCGGACAGGTTTTTGGCAAAGCGTAGGGCTGCGTCCCCTCCGGACGCTTGTCCTCCACTACGGACAGCACCTCGGGGATGATCTCCCCCGCCTTGCGCACCAGGACTGTGTCACCGATGCGAATATCTTTTTCAGAGATAAAATCCTGGTTGTGAAGGGTGGCATTGGTGACAGTAGTGCCCGCCAGACGCACAGGCGTAAGCACCGCCTTGGGGGTGAGTACTCCGGTCCGACCCACCTGAACTACAATATCCAGCACCTGGGCAGGCTTTACCTCCGGAGGATATTTATAGGCGGCGGCCCAGCGGGGAAATTTCGCCGTGGAGCCAAGTGTCCCACGTTGCGACAGGCTATTTACCTTTACAACAGCGCCGTCAATATCAAAAGGAAAGGACTTCCGACTCTCTCCGATCTCCGCAATCCTCTGCGTGGCTTGGGAGACCTGGGTACAGCTGTAATGTGGTATTACTTTAAATCCCTTGCTCTGCAAATACTTCAACGTCTCTAGATGGGTGGAAAAGGCCTCCCCCTCCGCAAATTGGATATTGAAGACTGCGATGTCCAGTTTTCGGGCGGCGGCGACCTTGGGATCCAGCTGACGCAGAGAGCCGGCGGCGGCGTTGCGGGGGTTGGCGAACAGGGCCTCTCCCCTTCTCTCCCTCTCTTCGTTCAGGGCATGGAACACCTTTTTGGGCATATACACCTCTCCCCGGACAATAAGCCGGGGCGGGGCGTCAGGAATTTTCAGAGGAATGGACCGGACCGTGCGCAGATTTTCGGTGACGTCCTCCCCCACCTGGCCGTCTCCCCGGGTGGCGCCGCGGACAAAGAGACCGTCCTCGTACTCCAGCGCCACTGACAGTCCGTCCACCTTGGGCTCTACCACATACTCCGCCTCGGGGACCACTCCCTTTACCCGCTGGTCGAATGCCTCCAGCTCCTCAAAGTCGAATACGTCCTGGAGGGACTCCAGCGGGACCCGGTGGACCACTTGAGAGAAGGCCTCCAGGGGCTGTCCACCCACGCGCTGAGTGGGCGAGTCAGAGGTGACCGACTCGGGATGGGCTGCCTCCAGCTCCTCAAGGCGGCGAAGCTTGCAGTCGTAGTCGTAGTCAGACATGGTTGGGTTGTCCAGCACGTAGTACTCATAACCCGCTTGAGTCAGCTCCCGGCGGAGCGCCTGAATTTCTGCAAAATCATTCACAATAATATCCTCCTCTGGGGTGACACTGAAACCTTTCAACAAATTTTTGGGAAATCACCCGCAGCAGGCAAAAAATCCAAAACCCCGCCAGAGCCCCGGAGGTGTTTAAAATCACGTCGTCAATGTCCGTGCTGCGGCCGATGAAAAACTGGATAAACTCGATGGTGACGGAGGCACAGAAGCCCGCCAGCAGGGACTTCCACCATCGGGGCTTTCTCCAGAGAAGGGCGGTGAAAAAGCCGACCGGGGAAAAAATCCCGATATTGGCTACCATGAGGAACATGACCCAAGGTCCCCTAAAGGCCCGGAAAATTTCCTGAAATGGCTCCAATTGAAGAGTTTGAAGCTGGAGACGGAAATCCACCGGCGGGAACCAGGGAGACTCCCCCCGCAAGGCTGACAGCCAGTACCCTGTTCTCCAAAAATAGGACGGGAACAGGGTCAGGGCGGCCAGCCCGGCCACAAACATGACGAACAGGAGCAGCCCTCCCTCACGCCAGGGGCCGCTGGACAGGTGCAGCCGGGCCAACCGTCTGCGCCGCAAGGGCCGCAGCAGAAGAAAAAGCAACAGAGCTATCCCCATACAGGGCAGCATCTGGAAAAAATATTCCCATATATTTTCTAAATACCACCACAGCGTTTCAGTCAAACTCATTGGTAAATTTCCTTTTCTATGATTTGACCGCCCCGGTCTCCAACTGTAAATAGGTGTCCGGAACCTGGCCCACGATCACCGTCTCGGCCACACACAGACGGGTGTGGAGATGAGTCTCCACCTCCCCGCCGGGGAGCAGCAGCTTCATGGGGATGTCTACCTCAAGCCAGATGCGGTGGAGGGTCTGGTTCACGCCTGCGGAGGTGAGTTGGCTGTCAAACTCCGTGCGCACCGTCCCCACAGTCATAGACTTGGCCTTGATGGCTGGGCCCTTGGCCCACAGGGGTTCCAGGTCGAACAGGCTGCCCAGGGGCACTTGGACATCAGACACGTCCACTCCCTCCAGCGCCTCCAGAATGGCGGCAGTTAGCTCCGCCCGGAGGAGATTCATCCCAGCCATGTCGGTGGTCAGAGCGGTGATGGCGCCACCCTCATCCCGCTGGATGGTGACGAAGTCGCCGTAGCTTACCTGCCGGGCGGCCAGGTCGGCAGTAACGGCGTTTTCTACCACGGCAGTCATGGTATTCTGTGCCTGAGCAGAAGCGATCTCCGCTACCGCGGGGCGCAGCTTGGTTTCCAGCAGGGCGATAATCGACCCGGCTACCACAAGCGCCACCGCCATGGTTATCAGGGTCGGGGGAATTTTCAGTTCAGGACCAGGGCCCGTCCACACTGGTTTCCTACGGGCTGCCGGCCTGCGCATATACCGGACAAACTCTCGCCGCCAGGGCCCCATATCCTCACCCCCTATAAGGTCAGGATATTCCCAAGCGGGCTTGACCTATGCTACCAGTCCCGTTCCCGGATGGCCTCCTCCACATCGATTGGAATACCAAACCACTTCAAAATGTAGCCCACAGTTGTTCCGATACAGTCACGGGCCACGGTCTCGATCTCGCTGTCGTTCTCGTCAAATTCATTCTGCAGGTCATTTACCGCGCAGACCGCCTCGTCCAGCTTCTTTTGGATGACCTCAGTATCAGTCTCGCCGTACTCCAGCAGGTCAATGACCTTCTGAAGCTCCGCCTTCACTTTGTCCACCAGAAAATCAGGGTAATAATCGTCCTGGTACATTTCATCCAACAGCTTATAGTTCGCATCAAACGCTTTCATTTCTGTTCCCCTCAATATAAATATTAAACAGAGGACCCCAGCAGTTCCTGGACTGCCAGCAGGACACCCAGCTTGCCCGACTCGTAGGTCAGGCCGCCCTGGAGGTAGACGGTATAGGGCTCCCGCATGGGGGCGTCGGCGGACAGTTCAATGGACGCCCCCTGAATGAAGGCCCCCGCCGCCATGATGACCTGACAGTCGTACCCAGGCATGTCCCAGGGCTCCGGGGTGACATAGGAATCCACCGGCGCGCCGAACTGGATGCCTTTGCAGAACTTTTTCAGGGCCTCCGGCTCTCTCATGTGGATCATCTGGATGATGTCGTGGCGAACCTCCGAGGAGTGGGGCTGGGTCTCGTAGCCCAGCGACTCCATCACCTTGGCGGCAAAGACGGCGGTTTTCACCGCCTGGGCCACCGTGTGAGGAGACAGGAACAACCCCTGATAGAGCAGCCGATTCTGTCCCAGCGTACACCCGCACTCCCCGCCGATCCCGGGCACGGTGAGCCGCATGGCGGCCCCCTCCACCAGGTCCCGCCGGCCGGCGATGTAGCCTCCGGTTGGGGCTAGACCGCCACCCGGGTTTTTTATCAGGGACCCAACCACCAGGTCGGCCCCTACGTGGGTAGGCTCGATGGCCTCCACAAACTCGCCGTAACAGTTGTCCACCAGGATGACGGCGTCGGGGTTGGCCTCTTTGATGACGCGGCACATCTCCCCAATCTCCGCCACCGACAGGGACGAACGGGTGGAGTAGCCCTTGGATCGTTGGATGAGTACCGCCTTCACACGGGTGTCGGCGGCGGCCTTTGCCATCCCCTCCAGGTCGGGCTGGTTGTCAAGCAGTTCCACTTGTCTGTACTCTACGCCGTAGTCTTTCAGGGAGCCGTGCCCTTTATCCACCGCCCCCACCACACCCAACAGGGTATCGTAGGGCGCACCCACGGCAGACAGCAGTACATCCCCCGATTTCAGCGCACCAAACAGGGCGCAGGCGATGGCGTGGGTGCCATTCACAAACTGAATCCGCACCAGGGCGGCCTCAGTGCCGAAAAGATCGGCGTAAATTTCGTCCAGTTTGTCGCGGCCCAGGTCGTCGTAGCCGTAGCCGGTGGTGCCAGCAAAATAGCCGTCGGCCACCCGGTGCTTCTGAAAAGCTGCCAATACCCGAGCGGTGTTCTCCTCGGCGATGGCGTCAATCCGGGCAAATTCCTTTGTCAATTGACTCTGTGCTTGGCTGCCCAGGGCCGTGACACGGTTGCTTATCTGTAAATGCATTTTACTTGTCATTCCTGTCTGTTTAGTGTATATATGTTCGAAGCGTTACAACTTATTCACCAACTGCTTGAACATCTTTCCGCGCTCCATAAAGTTTTTGAACTGGTCGAACGCCGCACAGGCCGGTGACAACACAACAACATCGCCGTCTTTCGCGATGTCATGGGCGGCGGTTACGGCGCAGGCCAGGTCCGCTGTCTCGATCAGTTTCATGCCGCTTTCTCCATAGCCCTCCGCTTCCTCCACCGCCTTTTTGATGGCGGGGGCGGTGTCGCCGGTGAGAATGAGTGCCTTAACCTGGCGGACAATCTCTACCCCAAGTTGTATAAAGGGAACACCCTTGTCGTATCCGCCGGCAATCAGGATCAGCTTTTGCTCAAAGGAATCCAGGCAGGCCATCGTCCGGGTGGGGCTGGTTCCAATGGAGTCGTTGTAGTATTTTACCCCGTTCAGCTCCCGCACCAACTCGATACGGTGCTCTACCCCGGTAAACCGCTGGGCTACCGCCCGAACACACTTGTCCGGAACGATACCATCCACCGCCGCGATGGCCGCCATGTAGTTTTCTATGTTATGGACGCCAGGAATGCGAATATCGGGCAGCGGCAGGACCTCGCGGCTGCCCATCCCGTTGGTCAGCCAGATCGCGTCGTCCCGCAGGTAGACCCCCTCCTCCAGCTTCTGCTTGCGGCTGAACAGCATCGTCTGTCCGACCGCCGCTTTGGCCAGAGACCGGGTGATGTCGTTGTCATAGTTAAAGACGGCGCGGTCCTGGGTACTCTGGTGACAAAAGATGTTCAGCTTGGCCTCGGTGTACTCCTCCATCGTGTGGTGGTAGTCCAGGTGATTGGGGGACAGGTTGGTAAACACCGCCACATTGGGGCTGCGGTCCATGGTCATCAGCTGGAAGGATGACAACTCCACCACCGCCACATCCTCTGGAGTCATGCCGTCCACGTCCGGAAGCAGAGGCCGGCCGATGTTACCTCCAAGATAGACATTCAAGCCGGCCTCTTTCAAAAATTCGCTGATGAGAGTAGTAGTGGTGGTCTTGCCGTCACTGCCCGTCACGCCGATAATTTTGCAGGGACACAGCTGGAAAAACAACTCCATCTCAGAGGTGAGAATACTCCCCCCTGCCACTGCTTTTTTCAGCTCCGGAACATTGGGACTGAGGCCGGGGGTGCGAAAAATAAGATCGGCCTTGTGGACTTTGGATAGATAGTCCGGCCCCAGCCGCAGTCTGGCCCCCAGGCTCTCCAGCTCAGCGGCCTGCTCCTCTACCCGTTCCCGTGGGGATTTGTCACAGACAGTTACCTTCAGCTCGGCACGCAGGAGGGTTCGGATCAGCGGGGTGTTGCTTACGCCCATCCCAATCACGGTAATGGATTTGCCGCGCAGGGTCTCCAAATAATCAGATGTGGTGGACATGAAAGGTCCTCCTTCCATTATTTTCGTCTCCTTATTATATTACCATATTTCACCGGATAATTCAATCACAACCCAGCTGAAAAGGGCCCGCGCGGCATTTGCCGTGCGGGCCGCCTGATTCTTCCGACTTTATGCCAGCTGAAGTTCGCGAATTTCCTGGCTGTGGCGCTTGACGGTCAGCTCCAGAACCTCGACCCGTTCTTCCAGAGGATCGAACTCTTCGTGGGGTACAAACCGGTTCCACAGCGCCTGCTGCCCCTCCAGAAGCAGATCCAGCGTACGCTTCAGCTCGGTGTCTATATACACCCGCACCCCCATCACCCGGTCCTCCAGGCTGCCCACTCTCTGGTCCAGGGCGCCCACCTTGGATTCCAGTCGATCCATTCGCTGTTCCAGACGTGTGTAGTTCTCCCTCATGCCCCGGACATCCTCTTTCAGCTCATGGATATCCTGCCGCATGGGCTCCATTTTGGCCTCAATTACCTGGCCTATGGCTTGAAGCAGTTCCTGGTCAGTCATGGTTCTCTCTCCTTATCTGTCTACGCCCGGGGATGGGCCTTTTTGTATACGTCTTTGATCTTTTGGTTTATCAGCTTGGAATAAATCTGGGTGGAGGAAATATCCGCGTGGCCCAGCATCTCCTGTATGGAGCGCAGGTCGGCGCCGTTTTCCAGCAGATGGGCAGCAAAGGAGTGGCGAAGCGTGTGAGGGGTAATATCCTTCTGAATGCCCGCCTTCTCCTGGTAGTACTTGATCAGCTTCCAGAACCCCTGGCGACTCATGCGCTCGCCGCTCATATTGACGAACAGGGCCGTCTCATCCACTGAGTCCACCAGCTGAGGGCGGACATTATTTATGTACTCGCTTAATGCCCGGATAGCCGTGGGGTACAGCGGAATGATCCGTTCCTTCCCCTTGCTGAAGCATTTCAGTATTCCGCCGGGCAGATTCAGGTCGTCCACATCCAGCTCGATCAGCTCGCTGACTCGAATCCCCGTGGCGTAAAGCAGCTCCAGCATGGCCCGGTCCCGGTAGCCCTTCAGGTCGGTGCACTCCGGCTGGTCCAAAAACAGCTCTACCTCTTTGTTGGACAGCACCTGGGGCAGTTTACGCTCCACCTTGATGGGAGACACGGTTTTTGCCGGGTTCTGCCCCACGTAGCCCTTGCCAACCATGCAGGAGTAGAACGATTTGATTGAGGCCACCGAACGGGTGACTGTGGCGGGAGACTTGCCCCGCTTTACCAGAGAGTTGGCGTAGTCCTCCACATCTCGGGTTACCACTTGGGTAAGGTCCACCCCGCGCCCGTCCATAGCCGCGGCAAACTGGTTGACATCCCGGAGATAGGAGCTGACCGTGTTGGCCGAGGCCTGCTTTTCAGTTTTTAAAAAGTCCTCATAGGCCGACAGCAATTCAGACACGTCCAAAACTCCTCCATTTAAAAGTTAGAGAATGACCCGGGCCAATCCCCTGAGCAGTACCGGAACCACCCAATACTCCAGCAGTCCCGCCGCCAGAACCAGCCCCGTACATAGGCAGCCCCGGAACCAGCACGCCCCAGTGAGAGGAAGACCGGCCCGGCCCTCCCCCAGGGACTGGCGCAGCAGCTGACGGGAGAACAGAAATCCTGGCACACCCAACATAAACAGGGCGGGCGCCCACAGCAGCGCGGGCAGACCAAGCAGCACAAAGGCGGGCAGCAGTCCCCTTCCGCCAAACACCCGGCAAAAGCACGCTACCGGGAAGGAAAAGAAGAAACCTCGCACTCCAAAAAGCACCGGAAGTCCCACCAAACCCAGCGCCGTCAGACTCAAGACCAGAACGGCCAGCAGATATTTTACCTGTCCCCACAAAAGCGTCCACAGACTTCTGGGCAGCCTGCCGCCCTGAGCCAGGGCCAGGTAGTCGGCTAAGTAGGTACTCAGCTCCTCAGCACCCGCCCCGCTGGACAGAGAAGCCAGCAGACAGCCCGCTGTCCCTCCTGCCAGGAAAGCAAGCGCCAGCAGGGCCAGGGCACTACTCTGTTCTGACGGCAAGTCCCATTTTCTTTGGATCCTCATTCCCATAGGCGTCACCTCAGCACAGCTTATGAGAGAGAGGGGAAAAATAGACGCCGGTTTCAGAGGTCTTCTCGGTTGGTAACTCTTACTATAGCCCCTTCCGCGTTTTTTCGCAAGGGGGTTTTGCGATTTTCTCCATTTTTGCCAATTCCATCAACTTGTTATGTTAATTGTGTTATGTAAACTGAAGAACCAAAGAAGTACCGGGGCCCCGATTCAGGGCCCCGGTACTTCTAAATCTGGTGTTTTACCGCACCATTTGCGCTACATATTGGTAAACCCTTGCGGCCTCAGCGATTGCGGCGATTGCATTCCGTATTATTACATTCTGTATACTCCTGTGTTCCCATCCCCGCAGCAATCGCGTTGAGGGCAATGGCGCACTCCAGACGTTTCCTCTCCATGGCGCAGGCGACCTCATTTGAGCTTATTATGTCGCCATTGACAAGCAGATTTGAGGCAGAACAGCCCCCGCTACAGTAAAATCTGGCCCAGCACTCCCGGCAGGCCGGGCGGGTATACACATTCTGTTGGGCAAATTGACCAGAAATCTCCATGTCAAAGGAACCGTCGTGAACGCTGCCCATGCGAAACTCCTCTTTCCCCACAAACTGGTGACAGGGGTAAATGTCCCCATCAGGGGTAATGGCCACGTATTCACAACCAGCCCCGCAGCCCCGCAGCCGCTTAATGACACAGGGGCCCTGGGCCAGGTCCACATTGAAGTGGAAGAAGTTGATATCCTCCCTGTCTCTCAGGAGCCGGGCCAATGTCTCATACTCCTCCTCTACCCTTCTCAAATCTTCTTCCCGAATGGCAAAGGGATCGTCAGCCGGACCGCTGCACGGCTCAACCGACACATGGCGGAATCCCAGGTCGCCCATATGAAGCACATCCTGGGCAAAATCCAGACTCTCCCGGGTAAAGGTACCCCGGACATAGTAGTCCTTGGTTCCCCGCCCCGCTACCAGCTTTTGAAACTTGGGGACGATTACCTCGTAGCTCCCCTTTCCGTTTACTGTGGGGCGCATCCGGTCGTTGGTCTCCTGGCGGCCATCCAGGGAGAGTACCACGTTGGACATTTCCCTGTTGATATAGTCGATGGTCTCGTCGTCCAGCAGAATGCCGTTGGTTGTGATCGTGAAGCGGAACACCTTGTCATTCTCTTTCTCCAGAGACCGGGCGTATTCCACCGTTCGTTTTACGGTGTCCATAGCCATCAGAGGTTCACCGCCAAAGAAGTCGATTTCGATGTTTCGCCGCTTGCCCGACTTGGCCACCACCCAATCAATAGCCTTCTTTGCGGTTTCGAAATCCATGGTCATCCGGTGGCCGGTGCCGAAGTCGCCGGTAGAGGCGAAGCAGTACCTGCACCGCAGATTGCAGTCGTGGGACACATGGAGACACAGGGCTTTTACCACCGCTGCCTTGGGCAGGGCCATGGCGGCCTCCGGGTCCAAGTAGTCGTCGGTGGTGAAGAGCAGTCCGGCGTTTTGCAGAACCCGCAGTTCCTGCCAGCCCTCCTCCAGCTCCCCAGGTGCGTACTGAGACAGTTGTTCCACCAAAGTCTGCGGGATCCTCCCCTCCCCTATCGGTCCCTCGCCGATTAACGTGAGCAAATCATAGGTCAGCTTGTCCAGCACGTGGACCGCTCCGCTGTTGACGTCCGCCGCCAGGTACTGACCCAGGGCGGTAAAGGTATGTACCATCATCTGTGATTCTCCTTTTGACATAAGTAAAAGGCAGGCGCAAAAGCGCCCGCCTTTTCAGGCTTTGTGATTTACTTGTTCTCGCACTTCTGGTTGGCGACAGTGCAGGAAGTCTTGCAGGCGGACTGGCAAGAGGTCTGGCACTCACCGCAGCCGCCCTTGGCGGCGCTGGCCTTCAGCGTGGCTCCGTTCAGCGTCTGGATATGTTTCATTTTATTTCTCCTCCTGTTTGGTTGCTTACAGCATTTTCTGCTATAGTGGAAGCATTATAACACAGCGCTCCGGGAATTTCAATCACCTTCTGCGTTTTTTCTTCGGTTTTCTTGCCAGCAGTCCCGGGATGGCCCCGCCGCACAGGCAGGCGCACAAAATCCCGGCCCCTCCGTTGGCGATGGAGGCCCCCTGATAGGCGATCAGTCCTGCGGTGAGCAGCAGCAGAAACAGCACCGAGCCCACACCCAATCCAGCCAGCAGAGACCGCCCCTCCACCCGGCGGACGGCGTAGATCCCCCCGGCAAGCCCGCCCAGAACGCAGACGCCCAGCACCGCTCCGTACATGGCGTCTACCGGCATCACGCCCACTGATACCAGCACTGCGCAGACCAGCAGGGCCAGGATGGTGGTTACCCCAGCCAGCACTCCGCCTTTGAGTACCTCGCACATGGCGTTGAGCCACTGGCTGCCCAGCTCCTCCGGACGCCGTTCCTTCTTCTTCATAAAAAACACCCTCCCCCACGGTTTGGTAAAACCTATGCAGGGAGGGTGAAAGACATGCCTATTTGTTTTAGTTAGCGGGCTGCTCGGTGGATACGTTCTTGCTGGACACGGCCCACTTGGTAATTTCGATGCGCACGCGGTCGGCGCTGGTCTCGATCACAATGGTGCTCTCGTCCACCTTACAAATGGTGCCCACGATACCGCCGATGCTGGTGATCACGTCGCCCACCTTCAGGGAGTCACGCAGGTTCTGGGCCTCTTTTTTCCGCTTGCTCTCCGGACGGATCATAAAGAAGTACAGCATAGCCAGCATCAGTACAATCATCAGGATAAAATCAGGGGTCATAAAATCTCCTCCAAAATCAAAAGATCACTCTGTCAACAGCTTATCCATATTGACGCAGTAAAAAATATTATAGCGGATAATTCTTCGGTTGACAAGCCCTTTTGTCAAATTTCTCCGGCAGGATTCCCGGGAGTCCTTTCGCTACCGCAGACGGCGGCGCCCCTCCCCATTCATAATAGGAGGAAGTTTCATGCTTCCCCTCGTCAAAGGGAATTCGGCAGCGGGCGGAGGAATTCTAATCCTGACATGGCCGATCCAGCAGCCCGGAATATCGGGCCCGGAAGTCCTCAAAAGTCCCATTGTCCAGGTGTTCCCGGATGCGGGCCATCAGTTCGTTGTAGAAATGCAGGTTGTGAAGAACCGCTAGGCGCATGGCCAGCATCTCCTGGGCCACCACCAGGTGGCGCAGGTAGGCTCGGGAGAAGGACCGGCACATGGGACAGTTGCAGGAAGGGTCAGCGGGTCTCTCGTCCAGCTTATACTTCTCATTCTTGATGTTAATGGTGCCCCTCCAAGTGTACAGCTTACCGTGGCGGGCATTTCGGGCGGGCATAACGCAGTCGAAGAAGTCGATCCCACGGGCAACCCCCTCGATGATGTTGGAGGGTGTGCCTACCCCCATCAGATACCGAGGTTTTTCCACCGGCATGTGGGGTTCCACCGCGTCGATGATGTCATACATCACTTGTGTGGGTTCCCCCACGGCCAGACCGCCGATGGCGTAGCCGTCGCAGCTCAGCTTGGAAATTTCCTCCATGTGCCACACACGCAAATCAGCATAGGTTCCCCCCTGGTTGATACCGAACAGCTGCTGCTGAGGGTTGACCGTCTCCGGCAAGGTGTTTAACCTGTCATGCTCTGCAATACAGCGCATCAGCCACCTTGCCGTCCGTTCGCAGGAGGCTTTTACATACTCGTAGGGGGACGGATTCTCCACACACTCGTCAAAGGCCATGGCAATGTCGCTGCCCAGGTTGGATTGGATGCGCATGGACTCCTCCGGGCCCATAAAGACACGCCGACCATCGATGTGGGAGGCAAAGGTGACGCCCTCCTCCTTGATCCTCCGCAGGCCGGACAGGGAAAAGACCTGAAAGCCTCCGCTGTCGGTGAGGATGGGGCCGTCCCAGTCCATAAATTTGTGGAGCCCGCCCATCTGACGGACTACCCCGTCCCCGGGACGCAGGTGGAGGTGGTAAGTGTTGGACAACTCCACCTGACAGCCGATCTCCTTCAAGTCGTGGGCAGACACCGCCCCCTTGATGGCACCCTGAGTGCCCACATTCATAAACACCGGGGTCTGAACCACCCCGTGGGCGCAGGTAAATCTTCCACGCCGGGCTTTTCCCTCTTGCTTCAATACCTCAAACACAAAAAATCTCCTTTAACGCAGCGATGTGCCCTTTTAGACTTTCTGATCGCTTCCACATCTCTCATATTGACCCATTCCTCTGTGTACCCACAGGAACAGCAGATATACCGGTCCACCTCGACGACGGAAAAAATACTTGCGCCGAGCATAATGTTATTTCCGGTGCCGTAGCCGCGAACTTCTCCGTCTATAATTAGGATATCAGACCCGCTGCACTTTGGGCAAACCTTCTGGTTTTTCATAGAAAATTCTCCTTCCACGGTTTCCCGGGCAGTCTATCAAAAAACATCCGCAGCTCCGCCTTGCGTTCCGGGGTGAGTTGTGTCTTGCGGACGCCCAGAACAGCCCCCTCCAGGGCGGTGAGTCTGTGGAAGCAGACGTCCAGTCCCTTGGCCTTCATGCGCAGACAGGCCATCTCCGTTCCCAACTTTTTCAATTACTCTGAATCCCGAATTTCCACCTCGTTGAGCAGCCGGGTCAGCTCCGGGCCGATGTTGGGCAGCCTGGTCAGTTCCATTGCGGATGCCCCCCTTTCTTATCTCAGTTCCCTTATTCTACCGTAGACCGCCCCCCATGTCAAATGATTATAAAAAATTTCCCCCAATCGTGAAACATTTCGGGGTTTTCTGGTGTATTCTTAGTGAAAGGACCTTTCAAGAAAGGAGGCACAGCTGTGGACGAACAGGAACTGGAACGGCTGGCGGGTCAGTACGCCGATATGATCTACCGCATCGCCCTTAACGACACCCGGTCCCCCGCCGATGCGGAGGACATTTTGCAGGAAGTGCTCTTGTCCCTGTTCACCACTACTCCCACCTTTGAAAGCCCGGAGCAGGAAAAGTACTGGCTGATCCGGGTAACGATGAACAAGGGAAAGAATCACTGGCGATCTCTGCTGCACCATTCCACCCTCCCCCTGGAGGAGGCGGACGGCTATCTCTCCCAGGAGCCGGACCACCGGGCCCTGCGGGAGGCGGTAGCCGCTCTCCCCCGGAACCAGCGGCGGGCGGTGGACCTGTACTACTTCGAGGGCTATTCCACCAGCGAGATCGCCGCCATTCTCAACGCCAAAGAGGCCACTGTCCGCACCTGGCTGCACCGGGGACGGCAGAGGCTGAAAAAATACCTGACAGAGGAGGTAACACTATGACGGACCAGGAACTGTATCGCACGGCCTTTACGGTCAAGGTCCCAGAAGGGACGGTACAGCGGGCACTGGAGAAAGCGAACAGCAGCACAAAGCCCCGCCGCCGCGGGGCGGCGCCCCGGATGCTGCTGGCCGCCGCCCTGGTCGTGGCGCTACTGGTCACCTCGGTCAGCGCCGAGATCAACAGCGGCACTGTGACCAACCTGCTGGCCCCCTATTTTGGCAGCGCGCGTACGGAGCTGCTGGAGAAGTTCGGTCGTCCCGTTGGGGCCAGCGCCTCCGCCGACGGATACACCATCACCGCCGACGCCATCATCGGCGACCGCGGCTGTATACAGATTATCTACACCCTCACCCGCGAGGACGGCCAACCCATCCCGGAGCGCGTCAAATTCTTGGATATCGACTACGCCATTCCAGGCGGCAGCACAAGCTGCTCCACCGTCTATCCCCGCCAAATTTCCTCCTCTCCCAGCAGGGGACGATTCTATCAAAAGTTCTTTGCTGAGTTTGGCTTTTCCCGCAAGGTCCGGGTCTCTTTCGGGCGGCTGGTGGCTTCCGATGATCCGGACCAGGAGTCTCTGGCGGAGGGGCCCTGGGAGTTGTCTTTCGTCCGGCGCTACCCGGACACCACCCGCAGCGTACCGGTAAACGGCCTCACTGTCACGGAACAGTCCGGCCAGAGACTCCATATCCGCACCCTCTCGTTCTCCTGCCTCGGACTGACCATCACCGGGACCACCGAGTCTGACGTTCGGCAGGAGCCCACTGCGTCTGTTACTATGAAGGACGGTTCCGTTCTGCCGCTGGACACGGGTTTCTCGGCCGAAGGTTCCGGCCCTGTCTGGTCATTTGACTGCCACGCCAGATATCGGGATCAGGACGGCTTTGGGCTGCTGGACCCGGACAATATTGCCGCCATCACCTTGTGCGATGTCACCATTCCGGTCCAATAACACGAAAGGCGCTCCGCCGCGGCGGAGCGCCTGCATTTTTATGAGATGAACATTGCGTCTCCAAAGGAGAAAAATCGGTATTTTTCCCGTACCGCCTCCTCGTAAGCAGCCAGAACGTTCTCCCGTCCCGCCAAGGCGGACACCAGCATGATGAGGGTAGACTGCGGCAGGTGGAAGTTGGTGACAAGGGCGTCGAGTACCTTAAATTTGTACCCCGGATAAATAAAGATACTGGTCCACCCAGAACGTTCCGACATGGCGCCGTCTTCCGCCGCGAGACTCTCCACCGTACGGCAGGAGGTGGTGCCCACGCAGATCACCCGCCCGCCATTTCGCTTTGTTTCGTTGATGACATTGGCGGTTTCATGAGAAATCATACAGAACTCGGAGTGCATCTCGTGGTCCGCAATATCTTCCGCTTTGACAGGGCGAAAGGTCCCAAGTCCCACATGGAGTGTAACGCAGCAGACCTTTACACCTATTTTCTGTACCTGCTCCAACAGCTCGGGGGTGAAGTGAAGTCCGGCGGTGGGGGCGGCGGCGGAGCCCATCACTCTGGAGTAGACGGTCTGATACCTCTCCTGGTCCTGAAGCTCCGCTTTGATGTAGGGCGGCAGGGGCATCCGGCCCAGATTCTCCAAAATTTCCAGAAAAATGCCCTGGTAGTGAAACCGGACGGCACGCTTTCCGTCCTCCAACTCGGCTTCCACGGTGGCGGTGAGCCGACCATCCCCAAAGATCACCTGGGCCCCCGGCTTCAGCTTCCGTCCTGGGCGTACCAGGCACTCCCACAGGTCGCCGCCTTTATCGACAAGGAGAAGCACTTCACAGGCCCCGCCGGTGGGGCGATGGCCGATCAATCTGGCAGGCAGCACACGGGAGTCGTTGAGCACCAGGCAGTCTCCCGGCCGCAAAAATTGGGGAAGGTCGTAGAAGTGGTGGTGAGCGACAGCCCCGGTGGTCCTGTCCAGGGTGAGCAGCCGGGAAGCATCCCGGCGCTTCAGAGGGGTCTGAGCGATGAGCTCCTCTGGGAGTTGAAAGTCAAAATCTGCTGTTTTCAAAGGCGTACATCCTCACATTTTAATAGTGGGTTACCCGGACACCCGGGAAATAGAACTCAATAATCTCGCTGTAGGAAAACCCCCGGCGGGCCATAGCGTTGGCGCCGTACTGGCTCATGCCCACCTGGTGGCCCCAGCCGCCGCCGTTAAAGGTATAGGTGCTGTCCGAGACGGTGACCGTCCCGCTCCCGGGCTGGGCAGGAGTATTCCCGCCTGTCCCGGCGCCGCTGATTTCAGATACCGTTCCGGTTCCGGAGATGACAAAGGCGCTTCCGTCTGTCTGGGATACCGTCCCTCCCCCGGAAATCGCATATTTTCCGCCCAGACTGTCCAGCCGACCGGTGTCGTTGACAGAGATTCCCCCGCTACCGGAGGGATCTGTCTGCGCGGATGACGTTCCCGCACTGTTTACCGTAAAGCGGATGGAATTGACCCCAAATCGGCTGCGGATCTTGTCCACGCCGATGGTACTGCTTTGGCCATTGGCCCAGCGGACCACCACTTGGAGCACGTTGCCCAGCTGGGAGTAGGTCAGCTCCAGACCTTTGACCGAGGTGCCAACCCCCAATCCGTACTTTTGGAGCTGCTGAGTCAACTGGGCGGCGGTGTAGATTTTGGTCCAGGGAGACATATCATTGCGGTCATCCAGATCGGCCTCGTAGGGGTCCACCACGCCTCGGAGATAGGGATACTCGTTGACTGTGTCCGTCCCCCAGATATTTTTGGCGTCTTCGCTGGCCCCGCCGAAACTAGAGACGTAAAAGACCTCGGCCACTTTTCCGTTGTACTTGGCCACCATCCCCGCCGTCTCCGCTACCGCCCTTTTGCTGACCTCGCTGGGGCCGTAGTCAGGCTTGTTGCTGCCCATACCGTGGTAGACTTGGCAGCTGTCGGAGGGGCAAATGTCAAAGCCGTAGCTGTCGTGCTTGCCCAGGTTCTTCATCACGTAGGTTCGGGCGCACACGGCTTGGGCTTTCAGGGCCTCCAGAGGCCACTCACGGCCCATCTCGTAGCAGACAACGCCGTTGATATAGTCCTCCAGTGGCAGCACGTTGACCACGGTGAGGTTTCCGCCACCCCGCCGGTGGTACTGGAAGCCCCCCCGGTACTTGTAGCCGGCAAACCAAGTACGGGTCTCTCCCACCCCGGTGACGTCAGGCTGAACGGCCAGGCGCCCCGACTCGCCGTCGTCGTACTGGAACAAAATCTGATTGGTGCCCGTTTTGACCACACTCATGCCGTAGGAGCTGGTGCCAACCACCTGCACCGCGTCGGACAGACCGGCCATGGCGGACTGGGCGGCCTCTTTGGAGGTATAGGCCCCCACCCGGACCTGATAAGCCCCGTTGATCCAGGCCACAAATCCGCCGTAGCTCTCCGCGGCGGCAGCCGCGCCGGCGTAGTCATAAAAACTGCCGTCCAGCTGAATATGGAAACAGCCCACCGTGGTGTTGCTGATAACGGAGCTGGAATAGGTCGTCTTATCCTGCGCGGAGTCGCGTCCGTAGGAGAGGTTTTGTGTCTTCAGCACCGCAACCTGGGTAACCGCGGCATCGGTGCGGGCCAGCTCCACAAAATTCAGCCCGCTGTCGTAGTAGCCGAAACGGTAGCCCGCACCATAGCTGGTATTATTCTCCAAATGGGCTGCCTCCAGCTCCCCGGTGGGCACATGCGTGCTGGAGGAGGCCAGCCCCACCCGAATCATAACGTCTCCGTTCCGATTAACGGTCGCCGCCCAGGCCGGTGGAACCATCAGACACACCGCCAGAAGGGCGGCGGCAAACTGCATTAATCTTTTACCCATAATGTACCCCATTTCTCCAGATTCTTTGGACGTTAATTCTATTGACACCCACAAAAAACCATGGTACGATAGTTTAAATATTGAGGGCTGCGGCATGCGTTAAGCAAAATTGCCCTCCCCGACATTATAGTACAAAATCAGCCGCTTGAAAAGCCGCTGATTAATTTTTTTCATCCGGCTGATTTTGGAAGGAAAATTCATCTATTTTTGTGCCGGATCATAGAATGTTCCGGGCCGATTTGGAGGGTACATTATGGAAAAATATAAAGTAGGCATCATTGGTGCCACCGGCATGGTGGGCCAGCGTTTCGTCACCCTGATGGAAAACCATCCCTGGTTCCAACTCACCGTCCTGGCGGCCAGTCCCCGTTCGGCTGGCAAGCCCTATGAGCAGGCCGTTTCCGGCCGCTGGGCCATGAGGTCCCCCATCCCCGAGGAGGCCAAGGCCCTGGTGGTGCTGGACGCCCAGGCCGATGTAGACAAGATCGCTGGCATGGTAGATTTCGTTTTCTGCGCCGTGGACATGAAAAAGGACGAGATCAAGGCTTTGGAAGAGCGGTATGCCAAGGCTGAGTGCCCGGTGGTGTCCAACAACTCCGCCAACCGCTGGACCGAGGACGTGCCCATGGTGGTTCCTGAACTCAACGCCGACCACATCAAAATTATTGACGCTCAGCGCAGGCGCCTGGGTACCAAGCGGGGATTTATCGCCGTCAAATCCAACTGCTCCATTCAAAGCTACACCCCCCTGCTCACTCCTCTGATGCGGGCGGGCTACGAGGTGGAAAGCGTGCTGGCCTGCACCTATCAGGCCATCTCCGGCGCCGGCAAAACCTTTGAACGCTGGCCTGAGATGGTGGACAATCTGATTCCTTATATCGGCGGCGAGGAGGAGAAGAGCGAGCAGGAGCCCCTGAAGGTGTGGGGCCGCATCGAGGGCGATAAGATCGTCAAGGCCGCCGGCCCCGCCATCACCACCCAGTGCCTGCGGGTACCCGTGTCCGACGGCCACACCGCCGCCGTGTTCGTCCGCTTTAAAGAGGGCAAAAAGCCCGCCGAGGAGCAGATCAAAGAGATCTGGAAGAACTTCAAGGGCCGGGCCCAGGAGCTGGACCTCCCCTCCGCTCCCAAACAGTTTATCCACTACTTCGAGGAGCCGGACCGTCCCCAGGCCCATACCGACCGGGAGCTGGAGGGCGGCATGGCCATCTCCGCCGGACGCCTGCGCCCCGACAGCCAGTACGACTATAAATTTGTGGGCCTGTCCCACAACACCCTGCGCGGCGCCGCTGGCGGCAGCGTCCTGCTGGCCGAGCTGCTGTGCGCCGAGGGGTATATCGACCACAGAGTATGAGACGGATAATACCAATCTTGGTGCTTGCTCTGCTGCTGACTTCCTGCTCACCCCGCAGCGTGGGAAGCAGCAGCAGCTCCAGCCCTGTGGACACTTCGATCGGATCAGATTCTGAACTGAGCAAATCCGCCCCTGCCGTCCAGTTCAACAGTGAGTTGGGTTGTTCGGTCACCTATGACCCCGAGCTTTTTACGGCAAGGGATTATGAGGATGAGTACCAGAAGCGCATCACGCAGTTTATTGTGGAGTCTAGCTGGGAAAACGCTGGCTTTACGCTTAACGTCCGGGTAACCCTCCTGGACGCCTCTTCTGTTGAGGAAGCGGTAAATCAAATGTGCGGCTCAATGAACCTGGACACAGCCCACGAAGTAGGTATCCGTAATGAAGCAATCCGTGAGGAAGTGACATTCGGCTCTGGAGACTACTCCGCAACCCACTTGGCTTATAACGAACAGTACGCTGTCGGAGAGATTTATGTGACGGAACAAAGCGGCAATGTATTTTCGGTGGAAATTTCCAGTTATTATCAGCCTTCTGAGGAGCTGCTTGCAAGCGCGTACGCAATATTGGATTCTGTGACATTTTAAATTTTTTGGAAAGGATGCTTTCTTATGAGAACTCCCGTCTTCACTGGCTCCTGCCCCGCTCTTGTCACCCCCTTTGACGACCACGGCACCATCAACTACGACGCCTTCGGCAAGCTGATCGACGACCAGATTGAGGCTGGGGTGGACGCGGTATGCGTCTGCGGCACCACCGGCGAGTCGGCCACCATGTCCATCCGGGAGCACATCGCCGCCGTGGAGTTCTGCGTCAAGCGGGTGGACCACCGGGTCAAGGTGATTGCCGGCGCGGGGAGCAACGACACCTCCGCCGCCGTCTACCTGTCTCAGCACGCCCAGGACTCCGGCGCGGACGCCCTGCTTCACATCACCCCCTACTACAACAAGGCCAGCCAGACCGGCCTCATCAAGCACTACGAGTACATTGCCGACCGTACCGAACTGCCCATCATCCTCTACAACGTGCCCGGCCGTACCGGCGTGTCCTTTACCGCCGACACCTACCAGGTGCTGTCTCAAAATGAGAAGATCAACGGCGTGAAGGAGGCCAGCGGCAACTTCTCCCTGCTGGCCCACACCCGCTATCTCTGCCCCGACGACTTCTACATCTGGTCGGGCAACGACGACCAGGTGGTGCCTATGATGGCCCTGGGGGCCAAGGGCGTGATCTCGGTGGCCTCCAACATTATTCCCCAGGTCATGGTGGAGATGAGCCACCTGTGTCTGGACAACGACTTCGCCGCGGCTTCTCGTCTCCAGATCAAATATATGGACCTGATCGACACTTTGTTCTGTGAGGTCAACCCCATCCCCATCAAGGCGGCCATGAACCTGATGGGGATGGAGGCCGGCCCCCTGCGTCTGCCCCTGTGCGATATCTCCGACAAGAACCTGGCTGTCCTGCGCGCCTCTATGGAGAGGATGGGTCTGCTGTAAATTTATAATACGGCGCGCCGGGGTCGTCGCGCCCTACGGAAGGAACAAAAATCATGCTGAAGATAATCATTTCCGGCTGCAACGGCCACATGGGCCGTGTGGTGGAGGCCCTGTGCGCCAACGATCCCGCCGTGGAGGTGTGCGCCGGCTTCGATGTGTTGGGCACCTCCGACCGGGACTTTCCTGTCTACACCTCCCCCACCCAGTTTACCGGTGAGGCCGACGTGGTAATCGATTTCTCCTCCCCCGCCGCCCTGAACGGTCTGCTGGAGTTTGCCAGAACTCGACACGTCCCCTTGATACTGGCCACTACCGGCTACTCCCCGGAGCAGGTGGCCCAGGTGGGAGCCACCGCTATACAGGTGCCCATCTTCCGCTCCGCCAATATGTCTTTGGGCATTAACGTACTGCTGGAACTGGTGAAGAAGGCCGCCTCCGTCCTGGGAGACAGCTACGACATAGAGATCGTGGAGCGCCACCACCGGCGGAAGGTGGACGCCCCCTCTGGCACCGCTCTGATGATCGCCGACGCGGCGGTGGAGGGCTGCGGCCACGAGACGCAGTACGTCTACGAGCGCCACTCCACCCGCCGCCCCCGGGACAAGAAGGAGATCGGCATCTCCGCCGTTCGTGGCGGCACCATTGTTGGTGAGCACGAGATCATCTTCGCCGGACACGATGAGATCATGGAGATCAAGCACACCGCCCTCTCCCGGGAGATCTTCGCCCAAGGGGCAATCGCCGCCGCCAAATTCATCGCCGGCGTGGAAAAGCCGGGATTGTATGACATGAGCTATTTAGTTAAATAAGTGAAAACGCCTCTGTTTTATGAAGCAGAGGCGCTTTTCACATAAAAAGGAGTTTACTATGACCGCCTGCCCATTCTGCGGAGAAGGTCCCATATATCAAGCAGTTGTAAAAGAAAACCAGGAGACAATCTATATCTGTGCGGAATGTGATACTGTATGGAGGCGTTCAGGAGAAAACTTTGAACTTACAAATTATACAAGCTATATGCGCAGGCTTGGAAAAGGCCCGCTATGGGATGAGCTAGAATTAATTTCTGTGGCGTAGAAATGAAAGAACTATATTTGCTTTTCCGATAAAACCTTCCACACAGGGGGCAGCAGAAAATGAATAAACCGTTTAAGGACATTGTACACGATATGGATATGGACGATGGTTCCTTGCTCTACGCCTGTCATGTCAACGACATGAGTCTGATCCAGGAGCGTATCAAGGGTGCAAAGCAGAAGCAGCTGAAACAGCGCCATGACAATATCGGCCTGCCGCTTCACGCCGCCGCAGTCAATGAAAACTATAAAGCAGTTGAGCTTCTGCTGTCTCAGGGAGCTGACTTGAGCTGGCGTAATCTTGTGGACAACAATGCTATGCTTCACTGTGTTGTCAATGGTAAGCTGAGGATGGCAAAGTACCTCATCGAGAGGGGAACCGATGTCAATGCACAGGGCAGTCACCGGTATACCGCACTGCATTATTTGATGTTTCGCACTTCCTGGAACAAAGATTTTGCGGAATATTTATTGCAAAAGGGTGCTGACATAAATTCATTTGCCTGGGATAAAGAGCGGCCCATTATGACAGCGGCTGGGTATGGCTGTATGGAGGGTCTGCAATTCCTGCTGGACCACGGCGCAAATACTGACCGGCTCCCCTTGGCCTGTGGTTGGGCTCTATCCGCAGGGCGTACAGAGATTACCCGTTTTCTTTTTGAGCGGGGTATTACGCCAGAAGAGATTATTGCTCAGGGGCAGGGAATCGAAAAAGGCTGTATCCACCGTGCCGCAACCAGCTTCGGCGTATGGAAAGAAAATATTCCTATGGTTGAACTCTTGTGTCAATATGTGGATGTAAAAAAATCTCCTAAGCGCCAAACAATGATCATGGGTGAAGCTACCAAACTAAGCCCGCTGGACTATGCCAAAGAGCTTTTCGCCCAAAATCCACAATATACATACCTCCAGAAGCACATTGAGGTTATGGAGCAAAATTGTACTAGATAAGCAGAACTCTACGGAGAGGCGATTGCTTTTTTCTCAAAGACCTGTTACCCTGCTTTCAGGAGGTGGGACACATGGACCAAGTGAAAACCGGCAGGCTCATCCGGACCCTGCGCGCCCAAAAGGGGCTGACACAAAAGAAACTGGCTGAGGCCATCGGCGTGGGTGACAAAGCGGTCAGTAAGTGGGAGAGGGGCCTGGGGTGCCCGGATGTGTCCCTTCTTCCGGAACTATCAAGGGTTTTAGGCGTCGGGCTGGAGGCCCTTCTCTCTGGACAGCTGGACGCCAACGACCAGGAAAGAGGCAATATGAAAAAACTGAAATTTTATGTCTGCCCCGACTGTGGCAACCTGATAACCGCCGCAACAGGGGCGGGGGTCTCCTGCTGCGGGAAGACGTTGCTCCCGCTGGAGTCTCAAAAGGCGGGGGACATGGACAAGCTGTCAGTGGAAAAAGTGGATGACAGCTGGTGGTTTATCTCCTCCCCGCACCCAATGACCAAGGAGCACTTCGTCTCCTTCGTGGCCCTGCTCACCGGAGATACGCTGTTCCTCCGTCGTCTTTACCCCGAGTGGGACCTGCAAACCCGCATTCCCTGCTTTGGCCACGGAATTCTGCTGTGGTACTGTACCCGGCACGGGCTGTTCCAACAAATCATTTAATCTGTAAAGGAGGACGGACACATGCCAGACCAGTTTACCCGTACCCGCCTGCTCATTGGGGACGAGTCCCTGGAGAAGCTGAAAAAGGCCAGGGTAGCCGTCTTCGGTGTGGGGGGCGTAGGCGGCTATGCCGTTGAGGCGCTGGCGCGGTCAGGTGTAGGTACTTTACATCTCTACGACGATGATACCGTTTCCGAGAGCAACCTGAACCGGCAGATAGCCGCCCTTCACTCCACTCTGGGCCAGCCTAAGGCAGAGGTGATGGCCCGGCGGGTACGGGACATCAACCCGGAATGTCAGGCGGAGGCTTTTCGGCTGTTTTATCTTCCTCAGAATGCGGATAAGGTTGATTTGTCCCAATACGACTACGTGGTGGACTGCATCGACACGGTAACCGCTAAGCTGGAGCTTGTGACAAGGTGTAATACCTTACAGGTGAAGATTATATCTGCCATGGGTACCGGCAATAAATTTGACCCCTCTGCCCTGGCCGTCACCGATATCTCCAAGACCCAGGGCTGTCCGCTGGCCCGCACCATGCGCAAGGAACTGCGCAAACGGGGGATCAACCACCTCAAGGTGGTTTACTCCACTGAGACGCCAGTCTCTCCCTCGTACTCTGCGGATTTTGAGCCGCCGGGGACCACCGACACCCGCCCCGGCTCCAACGCCCGGCGGGATACGCCCGGTTCCACGCCCTTTGTCCCCGCTGCCGCCGGCCTGCTGCTGGCCTCAGTGGTTGTCCGGGAGCTGGGCATATTTTAAGACAACACAGTGCCGACCCGTTGGGCCGGCACTGTTTGTATTTTTTGAAGCATTTTAGGTATACTAGAAGAAAAACATATATTTTTCTTATCTATTAATAGAGAACAGAATAGCAAGGAGGGATCAGCTATGAGTCTCATCGCCTGCACCGACCCCTGCGTATACCAGAAGGACGGCTACTGTTCGTTGTCCCGGGCCGCCTCCGCCGGAGAAACAGGGCAGTCCAGGTGCGTCAACTTTGTTCCGGTCCGACCATCAAAGCAGGGCAGCCATCGCCTCGCGAATGTTGGACACCCGGATCAGCTCTAAGCCCTCGGGGGCACTCAGCTTCCCCTGTGTGCGCTTTGGAACCATGCACTTTGTAAATCCTAAACGCTTTACTTCAGCCAGCCGCTGCCCCAGGGCGCTGGCCGCCCGCAGCTCGCCGGTGAGACCCACCTCTCCGACGGCGGTCAGATCGTTGGGGACGGGCTTGTCCCGAAAGCTGGAGGCCAGCGCCAAAATGGTGGCCAAGTCGGCGGCGGGCTCCTCTAAATACAGCCCGCCGATAACATTCAAGTAAGCGTCACAGCCGCCTATCATCAGTCCGCCCCGCTTTTCCAGCACGGCCAGCAGGAGAATGGACCGGCTGTAGTCAAATCCGTTGCTCACCCGGCGGGGGGTTCCTAAACTGGAAGGCACCACGAGGGCCTGAATTTCTGCAAGGACAGGCCGCGCCCCCTCCATCACACAGGTGACACAGGTGCCGGGGGCTCCGGTGGGCCTGCCGGCCAGCATGGCCTCAGACGGGTTGGGTACCTCGGTGAGTCCGCCCTCCTCCATCTCGAAAACGCCAATTTCGTTGGTGGCTCCAAAACGATTTTTTGCCGCCCGGAGGATGCGGTAGGCCATGTGCCTCTCTCCCTCGAAGTAGAGGACGCAGTCCACCATATGCTCCAGTACCTTGGGTCCGGCAATGGAGCCCTCCTTGTTCACGTGGCCGATGACAAAAACGGTGATATTCTCCCCCTTGGCCAGCTGCATCAGTGTTAAGGTACATTCCTTTACCTGGCTTACGCTGCCTGGAGCAGAGGTCACATCCCCGTGGTAAAGTGTCTGGATGGAGTCCACAATGAGCACATCGGGCTGGAGCTGGTGAACGGCGTCTGTCAGATTTTCCAGATTGGTTTCGGCCAGCAGATACAGCCCCTCGCCCCACACCCGCAGACGCTCCGCACGGAGCTTGATCTGCCTCTCCGATTCCTCGCCGGATACATACAGCACCTTGGCGAAACGGCACAGATTGTCGCAGATTTGAAGCATTAGGGTGGACTTGCCGATGCCCGGCGCCCCCCCTACCAACACCAGAGAACCCCTTACCGCTCCTCCGCCCAGTACCCGGTCCAGCTCCCCCATGCCGGTAGCGAAGCGCAGCTCATCAGTGGTCTCCACCTCTCTCATGGGGCGAGGGCGGCTGACTGCCACCCCGGTCACGGATCCCCCCTTGATTGGAGAGGACCGCTTGGCGGGCTTCTCCGCCGGCTGCTCCACAATGGTGTTCCAGGCCCGGCACGCCGGGCACTGTCCCGCCCACTTGGGCAGCTCGTTGCCGCACTCGGTGCAGTAAAATAAGGTTCTAGCCTTCATAGTTCCTTCTCCTTTGTGAATATGGGACCATTGTAGCAGATTTGGAAGGCGTTGTAAATCCTCTCAGCTGTTTGATGTCAGCCAGGCGGCGGCAACCACGGCGGACAGCTTGCGCTGGTAGTCCTCGTCCCGAAGCATAGCCTCCTCTCCGGGGTTGGTGAGAAAACCGCACTCAATGAGGACGGCGGGACAGGTAATGTGGTTCATAATGTAGACGCTGTCGGGGATCCGCTTCACCGCCCTCTCGTTATCCGGCTGGAGGGCGGCTTTTATGCTGTTCTGAAAGTGTTCCGCCAGAGACTGAGACCCCTCAGTCGGGGCATAGAAGACGTGGGCGCCGTGATAGCGGCTGCCAGGATAGGTATTCTGGTGGATACTGAGAAGGGTTCCCCCCTCCACCTCTTCAATGGCCGCTACCCGGTTTTTCAGGTCAGATCGCTTCTTTTCCCGCAGAGTGTTGGCGCTGTCATCATGAAGGGAGACATCTGTCTCCCGCAGCACAACTGGATCCACCCCGTAGAGGCCCAGTATATCCCGCAGCTTGAGTACGATGGACAGGTTGATTTGACTCTCTGGAACTCCCGTAATGGACACCGCCCCCCCGTCCTCGCCTCCATGACCTGCGTCCAGAATCAGCGGCGCTGTCCGGCGCAGCACGTCCATCTCCATGGCGGGTTCCACCAGACTGTTCAGCCGTCCCAGGGCCAGGGCCAGCAGCATAACCGTACCCAAAAGCGCCCCTGCCAGGAGAATACCCTTTTTCAATACGACCACCTCCTCCCTATCCTATGGGACCCGGTCGCCTGGTATGCGTGTACCCATTAGAGAGCGGCCTCATAGAATGGTCTGAGGGGGACGCTTGCTCTCCCCGCACTCGTCCTCCTTGATTGAATGAAGGAGGGATTTTCCCTTGTTTATGGAGAACAACAACAGCTCTCGGCCTGCCTCCGGCGCCCCGAACGGAGTACAGGCAGCCCAGGCCGGCTGTCCGGATACCAACGGAACGCTCCCGTCCTGCGCGGGTTTGGCTGTGCCCTACGTGCCCTTTCAGCAGAACAATCCGCAAAAATACGCCCAGTCTGAGGCGTTGAGCAACGGCACCCTGTTCCCGGGACTGAATCTGCCCTTCCACCTGGCGGTGGAAGGCTCCGCACTGCCCGCTACCCCCCTGGCTGAACTCCAGGCGCTGGAGTTCGTGGTACTGGAACTGAGTCTTTACCTGGACACCCACAGGGATGACACCGAGGCCTTTAACTTATTCAAGCAATTCTCCGCTATGGAGAAAGCGGCCAGAGCAGCCTATGAGTCCAAATATGGCCCCATCACTAGGGAGGCCTCCGCCGCAGGCAGCAGCTATCAGTGGCTGTCTGAGCCCTGGCCCTGGAATTTTGCGCAGAATGAGGTGAAATAAATGTTTCATTATGAGAAAAAACTGCAGTTCCCAGTGAAAATCGCTACCCCTAATCCCAAACTGGCTGCTTTTATCATCAGTCAGTACGGTGGGCCGGACGGCGAGCTGGGTGCCTCTATGCGTTACCTGTCCCAGCGGTACTCAATGCCATATGCCGAGGCCAAAGGACTGCTCACTGATATCGGCACGGAAGAGCTGGGCCATATGGAGATGGTGGCAGCCATTGTCCACCAGCTGACTCGGAACCTGACCGACGAGGAGGTCCGGGCTACCCCCGCCTTCGCCCCCTACTTCGTAGATCATACCACCGGCGTCTACCCCACCGCCGCCTCCGGCTTCCCTTGGACCGCCGGCTCCATCCAGTCCACCGGAGACCCGATCGCTGACCTGACGGAAGACTTGGCTGCGGAGCAGAAGGCCCGCGTAACCTACGACAACATCCTGCGGCTGTCGGATGACCCGGACGTGAACAATGTCATCCGCTTTCTCCGGGAGAGGGAAATCGTCCACTTCCAGCGGTTCGGCGAGTGCCTGCGGCTGTGCAAGGAGAAAATGGACACTCGGAATGTGTACCTCACAAACCCGGCGTTCGACAAAATTCAGCCTCGGCCCGCCGCACAAGGCTGACAAAAAAGGGATCGGGCCAAAAGCCCGGTCCCTTTTTCACATTCGCTTAAGACGGCGGATTGCCTTGGAATTTACCCCCAGCAGCCGCAGGACGCCCTGAGAAACATTGTCCACCTGTTTGCCGTTCACATCCAAGGGATACGTTTACTGCACTTGGATTCGAAAAAGAGCAAAAAATGCCTGCTGAAGTATTATTTTAGCCGATGTCCTCTTTTAATTCAATATGCGGTAGCTGAAACAGCCAAATTTCGCTAAAATAAACTGATATTCCACAAATAATTCTTAGGAGGAAATCAGGAATGTCAAGAACATTTGGCTATGTCCGCGTATCCACCAAGGGACAGAAAGAGGACCGGCAGTTGATCGCGATGAGGGAATTCGGAATTCCCGAGGAACACATTGTAATAGAAAAGCAGTCCGGAAAAGACTTTTCCCGCCCGGTCTACCTCCGTCTCACAGAGGCGCTGGAGACCGGAGACGTGCTGGTTGTCAAAAGCATAGACCGCTTGGGCCGCAATTATAAAGAAATCCTGGAGCAGTGGGCCGGCCTCACCAAAGAGAAGGGAGTCGCAATCGTTGTGCTGGATATGCCTCTGCTGGACACCCGTGCAGACCGGGACCTCACAGGCATCCTGGTAGCGGACATCGTACTCCAGATTCTCAGCTACGTAGCCCAGACAGAACGGGACTTTATCCGTCAGCGGCAAGCCGAGGGCATTGCGGCAGCCAGGGAGAGGGGGGTGCGCTTCGGGCGGGAGCGCATCCCCATGCCCGAACACTTTTCTGAACTGGCGGAGGACTGGTGGTATGGCAGGGTCAGTGCGGTGCAGGCCGGCAGAGAATTGGGGATTTCCCGTACCACATTTAAAAATCGGGCCGAGGAATGGGGCGTGGCCGAAGGTCTTGAGCGGCGAGCGGTAAGATGGCCGCCGTCCGGCAGATGACCCGGCTATGATCTCCTCTAGAGTAATAAAAAGGACTATTTTATACAAAATTTGAATTTTACGTTTTAAAGGTACTCTTGACTGCCTGTCTCCGGTGTGATATAATGGCAACGGTTTTGTGCATTATGCCATGTTGCAAATATTTTTCATTAGTCGCCGGCATATTGCACAAAGAAGCGTCTCTTCCTCCTTTGCGTCACTGGGGATGCCCTGTTTCCGCAAGGGTTATTGTATTCCCATGGATGAATATTTATGCATAGGCCCAGAGAGGGTGGTTGTAGTGGGTGTCCACGACTCGAGGACATACTTTTCCAGAATAGCCAAGGAAATACTGGGCAGCGATTATGAGAGCTTTGTGCGCTTCTTCGTCAGTCTCTTTTCGAGCTGCCTTGAGTTGGAACGTGCGGGGGCTAATAAATATTTTTTTGTTGCCTTTCTCACCCGCAGGTGCCATGTACTTTTCGAAATTTTTTCGGAAATATTATTTCTGCTCGATGACCACCCCCTCCTGCGTAGCTATGGAATTACTGCAAAACGCGCAAAATCGATCATCGAGGAGCACTTCATCACAGACAACAATCTGGTGGCCCAAGCCGGCAAAATCGCCGATATCTACTCTGAGTTTGAAGTGTTTCCCGAGGTTATCATCGCGGACGAGATCATACTGCACGGTCGGGCTGTCAATAGTCTTCTGCTGCAGTATGAGCGTGCGGTTATGGGACGACTGAGCTGCAAGCCCGAAATGAGCGAGTCCCGCCGTTCCATCGCGATGGAATGTCTGGTCAATTCCATTCAGCTGCGTATTTATGCTCAGAATGACGAGCCCCTGCTGCTGCTGTCCCGCTACCGCCACCAGCTCGTCTGCGACCGGCTCTGTAACCCGATCCAGGTCCGGGAGCTGTCGAAAAAATTTGCGTCCCTTGTCAACAACAGCAATGTCAACAATGTTACCTACTCCTGGAACTTTAAAATTCCCAGCTATCATGCCTCCAAGTGGGAATACCTCCCCCCTCCCCCGCACTTCACTCAGGTCAGAACACATCAAAAACGGATTTATCAGACCTGCTACTTGTGGGCTTACCCGAATCCCCGCCGTCCCAAGGCGGTGTGTACCATTCGTTGGAGGCGCCTCAGCGCCGCCTCCGGGGAACTGCGGGACCTTATGGTAATTCCGTTCATCATATTTGATCATGTCCCCAGAGAAAATCTGGTACGTTTGCACCGTCGCCTCTGTCAGGATTTGCGGGAACTAAAAAATGCATCAGACTTCCTTACCAGTTGTGATCTCTACGCCGTCGGCCCCTGTGAGGAGCATTATCTGTGTTGGATCTCCGAAACCAACGACCTGATGCTTACCTACCTGCTACTCAAACGCTTCGCCGGAAACTCCCTTTCGCTGCTGACAAAAAATCTGCAGACCGCCCTTCTTGCCCGTAACTTTAAGAGAATCTCCCGGAAAGGGGCAGATCATCAGCAGATAGTAAATGCTTTGAAAGAAATCTGGTCCTGGGAACCTCCCTGTCAGGATCAGTTGGAACAGTACTTTGACATCCTGCTGGAGGGAGCTCAGCCCCTGTGGACCTCCGAAGAGTTGGAGTGCATCCCCAACTGTGTTACCGTGGGGAACACGCCGGAAGATCGGCTGCTGACCCGCGCTGTGGAGGATACCATTGCCGCCATTGGATACGAGGCGGAGCAAAACGCCTGCGAGAAGTACTCCAGCGGAATTTTCTTCTCCGATCAGACCCTGGCTGACTGGGGACGGCGATACTCCTGTGCGGAGGCGCTGTCCATCTGCGCCCGGTTCTGGGAAAAGGCGGAAACCGGAAAACCGCTAAACCGTTACGGCACTCTGGGTCTGATCGTTCAGCACATGGATCTTGGTATTATTGGAATGAATCCTTACCACACCGGCCCGTCTGATACGCTGTACACCATGGTACGGGCGGGAGAACACAGCCTTTTCATCAAACCTACCCGCTATCAGGATTATATCCCCGTCCTGATTGCCATCGATAAGAGATGCCACGATAGCCAGCTGAATCTGCGCCGCGAGTTGGAGAGATTTATCAGCTGCCTCCCTGCTGCGATGTTAGACGTGACGGTCGATGAGCTGTATGGCTTTATGCGAAGTCTCAAACGGGCAAACCAGAAGATCAAGGATTGGGATTTTTTGCTGTTCGACCAGATCAGCCTCCAGGATAGACGGCATGAAAGCCGTGCGCTGGAGTATCTGTCCAAGAGCTTTGCCAAACAGGTCTTTTTGCTCCAGGAATATCGAAAAATCTAATTAAAATGGATGGGCCAAGGGGTTTTTAACCACTTGGCCCATCAAACGGGGGGAGACTATGAATATCAAGCCGGATACCTTTATTACCATTAAACAGGGCGAGGAATATCAATCCCGCGAGGAAAACATTTATCAAAAAAACTCTTTTTTTGCCGCCTCCTACCGCCAGGCCGCAGACTGCCTAAAAGAGATCATCGCGGCAAACCGATTATTTAAAGGCAATTCGGGCAGCCCCTGTGTGGACGACCAATCTGACGCCGCCATCAACCAGCATCTTTTGGGGTATCCCAATAATATTATTGCATTTTGTGCGGAGAGAGGCCAGGGAAAAACCAGCGCCATGGTCTCTTTCTCCAAGGCTTTGCGGGAACTCCACCCTTCCACTGCTCCGCAGGCCTACTGTCAGGATGCGGCGGAGGAGGATTCTTGCCTGGAGAGAAAGTCCGACTTTTGGAAGACCAACGACGACTTTAATGTTCAGGAGTGCCACTTTGTGGTGATCGACAGCATTGATCCCACCACCATGGAGTGCAACGATTCCATCATTAAGGTAATCCTCTCCAGGATGTTTAACCAGTTCCAGACAGAGTGGGAAAAACGGATGGAAGAGCCGGCCTTTGACCGCAATCACAGGGAGAGCAAGCAGTCGGAGCGGATCGAACTGTTGAAAATGTTCCAAAAGTGCTACCATAATTTGCAGGTTATAGACAGCAAAACCTACAGTCCGGAGGATGACCTGCTGGAACAGATGATGGAACTGGGCAACAGCTCCAATATGCGTGGCGCCATGTTCCGCCTCATCCGTAAATTTTTAAGGTTTATGTGCCGGAACAGCTGCCAAGCCTACCTGGTTGTCCAGATAGACGACGCAGACTTCAACATTGACCTGGCCTACAAAATCATTGACGATATCCGCCGCTATCTGGTTCTGCCCCAGGTGATTGTCCTTCTCTCCGCCAACATGTCCCAGCTGGAGACCACGGTGGAACAGTACTTTATTCACCAGTACGAGACCTCCATTAAAAACAAAGGTCTGGCCACTGTAGCCCGCTGCCACGATATCGCCGAGAGGTACATCAGCAAGGTGATTCCCGGCTATCACCGGATCTACCTGCCAGACCTGCAGAAGGCCCTGATGACAGAGTATGAACATCTTCAGGTCAAGTATCTGGATTCCAAGGGGCACAACATCCTGGACGAGAAGGCGCGAAAACCAGACGAGAACATAATGGAAGCGGAGGTGGTTTACTCCTACCAGAACCAGCTCCTGCGCTTCCTCTATCAGCGTACCGGGATCATCCTGCTTAACCCGGAAAACTTCCTTCACAATCTTTTGCCCGGCAACATGCGGGAGCTGACCCACTTCCTGGCCTATTTCAATCAAATGGAGAAGCTGGGTATCGATTATTTTACCCTGGTCGACTATTTTTCCGGACAAAAGCCCTTTGACCACGGAAAAATTGCGACCTGGCGCAGAAATTTGGCCCTGACTGAGCGTTACCTGCTGGAGCTGTGGGCGCCCGTCAACCTGCGCGCCGAGGGACACACCATCCTGCGCAGCCTGCGTAACGAGGCCGACGAGAACAAAAATCGATACCTGCTGCAAATTCTCCCTGACTACTATGGACGCGAGCGGGTGGAGTTCAATCGGATCAGCGGAGCGTTTGCGCTGACAGAGGCGGAGTACCGTGACGGTTTTATCCAGACTTGTCAAAATCATGGTCTCTCGATTTATGGTATGCCGAAGGAAGATGCCAACGAGTCTGGCGCCTCTGGGGAAGAAAAATCGGAAATTGAACGATCGGAATCCGATATTTTTGACTCCGAATGCGAAAACGCCTCCTATGCGGATGTCTGTGAAGCCCTGAATGTTCTGTCTGCCCTCCCGGGCAACAACCGGCAGTATAAGTTGATCTATGCGCTGCATGTGTTTTACACGATCCGCCTGCATCAGCTCTTATTGGACCAAATTGAGCTCTCGGAACCTATCGTAGAACTCAGGCTGGAGGAACTGGGGCGTTCTGCAGGCGACGACGTGCCGCCTGAGATAAATATTCAGGTGGATAACCATCTGGTACGATTTTTAGCGGATGTTCTGTATAAACGGAAGGATCTGTGCCGGAAGCCGCAAGGCTTTGCGCTGTGGCAGTATGATCTTAATATTGCTGATCTGCAAAAAGTCTGTGGTGCCGAAACTTCTCTCAATTATGATTTCTTTAGCTTGGTCGCCACCTTCTGCCGAAACATCAAGCCCGTTAATCACAGTTATGTCAGTCTTCCAATTGTCAATGAGGAATTTAAAGGTCTAACTGACGAACATGATTTGCTTCGCTTTAATTTCTTCTACTCTAACCTACGGGATATTGACATGCTTAATTCCGTAAATCCAAAAAGTTGGAGAGAATATTGCAGAGATAATCATTTGCGCCAAAAAATGGTTGGTTCTTTTGCGCTTTTGTTGAATTGGGATGTACAGTATACGTTACTTAGAAATTTACGGTATCATAAGCTGAATGCCAATGATATTTTGGAGAGTATGCGTGGTGTCTATACCGGGGAAGATACGCTTCGGTTGTTAGAACAAATCAGTTATCTTACTGATCAACCACGCTATAAAAATGTCTTTAAAGTGTATGACGACTATCTGCAAGCAAAAGAGTTTGGCTATGGAATTCATCATACTCTTTTAGGTCAAACGAGTATAATATTGTCTCAGATAAGAACAAATATTGCTTCCGCTAGAAGATTTATCAACAAAGTTTTGGAAAATCCGTCTCAAATTGAAACGTCTAAACAGCCTGATACGGAAATTGACCATAAGCAAATTAAAGTTCGAGACCTTGTTGAGCAGAATTGGATCAGCGATTACATTATTAACATTCATCAAATGATAGTCCCCCTGATATATCTGCAAGGCGGCAAACTGACAGAAGAAAAACAAAATATTCGTGACTTCACATTAGCTCAGACAGAAGAGCTTTTGGACAAATATATCGAAATATTAGACGTTCAAGAGAAGAAAAGCGCGAAGCACTACCAAACCAAAACTGACAAATAACTCCTTTACTGGCGAAACCTCATAGAAAAGAGAGAGAAAAAACTATGACGGAAACGCAAGCGCACATCCGGGTGCTGTTCCAGCAGGCCCAGCCGGAACTGTTGCTACGGACAATCCAGGACAGGTCGTCCGAGAGGCATCTTCCCCTTCTCAGCGCCCAGGGCCTCTCCCAGGAGGGCTATCTTCACTGTGCCCGGGCGGCCATGCTGGAACGCTCCGAGGACGAACTGTCTCAGTTCTACTATGACTTGGCGGACTATCTGCGCACCAGGCCGACTGGCGGTATTTTCTCCCTACTGGGCATATACTCTGAGGGGATTCTTCGATTTTCCGCCGGAGTGCCCCGTTGCAGGATGGAAAAACTTCTGGACTGGCGGGAGCTGTCTCTGGAGCTGGGCCAGGACCTGTTCACCTGTGCTGGGCTGGCCTGGGAGGACTGCCGCGAGGGGTGCAGGACCACCAATTTCTGCTGGCCAACCGCCATCCGCATCGACTGTGCCGAGCTGTACGACATGTTATCCCGGCAGCTGTCGGAAAACCACTACCACCTCAACGGTTCTACCCAGTGCTTCCCGCTGTCCTGGGCCTTTCTGATGAACCATCCGTCCAAAATCGCCCAGTATTTTTCCGACAGTAAATTTAATGAAAATCTGCGGCAGGGCGCCCATTTCGGCCCCGGCGACAATGTAATGCCCTGGAAAGACCGGGTACTCTGCGCCGCCTGGCTGAGGACCTGTCTCTTTCAGTGTATCCGTGACCCAAATTATATTGCCAAATGCAGGCTGGACCGTTTTTTGGACTCCCTCGCCCCATTGAGAAATACCCAGCAGCAGGTGGAGAGTCTGCGCTTTCTCTATGGCGCACAGTTCGAGCAGCCGGACGGGCTGACCAAATGCCTGGACTACGCCATCCCCACCGACGTGGAACTGGAGTGCCGCTATGCCACTCGACTCCTGGCCGGGGAACGCCGTCTTCTCTACGACTGCTTTAAGGTCTGTTATAGTACAAAAGGACTTACCTCAGAAGGGCAGCATGTGTTTCAAAACCTTTTCTATCTCTATCTTTTGATCAAGATACAATTCCGCCGTGAGCTCATCCAGAGTAACCAACGCTATGGATTCCGCAATTTTTCTGAGTATCAGGACCGCAAGGCCCATGTCTGGGGCGACTTCCCTGAATACTGGAGCGAGTCCTACCGGCTGTCCATCTCGGCGGTACTGGATGTTCCTGTCCACTCTTTGGAAATGCGGGTCATGACCGGCTTTAACGCCGACCAGCTGAAGCAAAACATCCTGTTGCCAGATCGGTATTCCTATTTCCATCTGCTCCAGCTGAAGGGGGGCGCAGAGCGGCTGGAGCCAGGCAGTACCAGCCGCTTTCACACATACGCCCAGGAGCAGGATAGCCACTTTTTTGTTCTGCACTTTGCCAAGTCGCCGCTGGAACGGATATCGGAGGAGGATTTCTCAGATTTTCTCCCAAAGGCACGCTACCACCCCCTGCGGACCTCAGTGGAGAAGCAGGCCAAGACCATCGCCCGCTCCATGGAGAGTGCGGGCTACCTGTGCAGCCGTGTCCGCGGGATTGACGCCGCCTCCCACGAGGTTGGCTGCCGTCCTGAAGTCTTCGCTACCGCGTTTCGCTTTCTCCGGAACTTCTCCCCGACCGGCCCGGCCCTGTTCCCCCGCTTCTGGCCCCTTCTTGGTGTAACCTACCACGCGGGGGAAGATTTTCTGGACATCGCGGACGGACTGCGAGCCATTGACGAGGCCATCTGTTTTCTGGACCTGCGCTGCGGAGATCGAATCGGCCATGGCCTGGCCCTGGGCATCTCCCCCCGGGACTACTTCCGTCTCAAGCAGATGCGCATGATCCTGCCCGCCCAGGACCTGCTGGACAACCTGGTCTGGCTACTGTTCCGCAGTCTGGAGTGGGACATCTCCATGTCTCATATGCTCCGCGTCCAGCTGGAGCAGCGGGCCGAGGAGCTGTTTCGGCGGCTGTACTGGAAAAATACCCCCGATGCCACCCTGCGGGACTATTTCCACAGCTGGCTTCTGCGTGGAGACGACCCCTCCCCTCTGAGCTGGCCCTCGGAGGAGCCTCCCAAACGGGCGGACGCCCGCTCTCAATTTCTCCGCTATCCCAAATTCAGGGAGCGCGTCCGGCGTCCTGACGAACCGGACCTGACGCTGTTGCGGCGTGATCGCCACGTCCGGCAGCTGCTGTACCGCTACCAGTTCGGCCGGGAAGAGCGCCTGGCCAGTCAGGCCCCGGAGAGCTTTCTCATTACGCCGGCCTATGTCGAGCTGATCGTTCAGTTTCAGGAGCAGATGATGCGGCGGCTGATGGACCTGGGTATCTGCATCGAATGCAATCCCTCCTCCAACGTCCTGATCGGCACATTCCGCAAATATGAGAAGCACCCCATCTTCCGCTTTAACAGCTTTGGGCTCCAGGTCCCGGAGCACAAAGACGGCAACATCCAGCTGCGGGTCTCCATCAACACCGACGATCAGGGAATCTTTGACACCTCTCTGGAGAATGAGTACGCGCTGCTCTACTGCGGTATGTGCGCCCGTCGGGACGAGGCGGGCAATCCGGTTTTCAGTCAGGACGCCGTCTACGGCTATCTGGACCACGTGCGTGCCATGGGCAACGGGATGGTCTTCCCCAAGGCCCAGCTTCAGTATCTGTCCCGGCTGTACGACTGATTCAGGAGGACACTATGGGCGATTTTATCAAAGACCTGAATATCATCGATTTTCTTGGGATGCTGCTGCCCGGCAGCCTGTACGTGATGGCGGCCAGGGATATGCTCCCTGTGGAAGAGCTGATGGGTTACTTCGGCGAAAACCCCGGAACCGCCCCCCGGATTACGCTGCTGATCGTGGCAGGTTATGTGATTGGGATGATCTTTCACGAGGTGGGCGATCTGCTGGAAAAGCTGCTGTGGATCTGCCCTCTCTTTGATCCCAGGACCTATGCTGCGGAACAGACCACTCTGGTCAGACAGGTGCGCGACCAGATCTCCGTCAGCCAGGGGGACCCTCTGGAGTACATCCGCAAACGGGACCGAATCTTTCTCTCGGCGGTGGAGGGCAAAACAGACCTGCGCAAACGCAACCTCTTTGAGGGCTTTCGCACCATGGCCCGCAATCTTCTGCTGGTCCTGCTCATGCTGCTCCTCTACCCGGGACTCTCTTTTCAGGAGAGGTGGCAGTCCGTTCTCTACACCGTGGCCTGTGTGATCCTCTTCCTGCGCTACTACCACTACTCTTTGCTCAAGTATAAATACAGCTACGAGGACCACCTGAACGAGGAGCAGGTCCGCTGAAATCCCACACCAGAAAAGAGGGAACGCCTTTGATGACCTGCGTCCGCCGACTCCGGGCGGTCCGGCCGCTGCGCTGGGCCGGCTGGGCCAGTTTATGCCTTTTTCCCCTATATTGCTGTCTGGTCTTGGAGTACTACAATGCCGGTCGGCTGGAGTCTTTGCTCACCTTCTGGCAGAAGCACACGCTCCCCTCTCTGTTCGGAGTGCTGGTATGCTGTGTTCTGTTTTCGATCGTCCTTCTCCTCTTCGGTCGGGCAGCGCCGGCCTGCGGCGTAGTGGGCAGCCTGTCCATTCTGCTGGCCTTCATCAACTACATGAAGCTGGCCCTAAACGGAGACCATTTTTTCCCCAAGGATGTTCTCATGGCCGGCAAGGCAGGTTCTCTCCTCTCCTTTCTCAGCGGCGGGCTCCCAAAGTACATGGTCCCCGCCATTCTCCTGTTGGTATTCTGGTGCGCCGTCCTGGCGGTGTTGGGCCTGCGCCTGCCCATCCCCCAGACTGAGAGGCTGTTTTTTGCCGCCTCCGCCGCGTCGCTGTGCGCTGTTTTCTGCTCCGGACAGGCCCGGATGACCGACCTGCTGGAGAGGTTCACCATCCACACCGAATTTACCATGCTCCAGAGTCTGAACTATGAGGAAAACGGATTTATCGGCGCCTTTGCCCTCAACCTGAACAGTATGGGTCTCCAGCAGCCCAGAGGGTACTCCCAAGAGTATGTAAATCAGCTGCTGGCCGGCTATGAGTGGACAAAGGCTGCCGGGGAAGCTTTCGATGTCATTCTTGTCCTCAGTGAGAGCTTCTGGGATCTGAGGGAGCTGCCCGGTCTCTCCTTCAGCCAAAATCCCTTGCCCCGCTACGATGAGCTGCTCAGCCGGGACAACTGCTACAGCGGTTCTCTGTTCACCAACGCCATCGGCGGCGGGACGGTGCGTCCGGAATTTGAGATTCTCACCGGCCTATCTACTGAGACTCTGCCCAGCGGCGCTACTCCCTACGAGTACGTAGACCATCCCCTGGAGAGCTACGTGTCCAACTACAGGGACGCCGGCTACCGCACATTGGCCATGCACCCCTACGACCCCAGCTTCTACACCCGGAAAACCGCCTACCCCTTTCTGGGCTTCGACGATTTCTACGGCTGGGACGAGCTGGATCAGATGGGAGAACTCACCTACAAGCGGGGCTACACCACAGACCAGTCCTTTGAAGTTCTCATCGAGCAGGCACTGGACCAGTCGGAACAGCCCACCTTCCTCTTTGCCATCACCATGCAAAATCACCAGCCCTTCAACCCGCTGCCCCAGGAGGAAATCACCCTGACGGTTACTTCGGACAGGCTGTCACAGGCAAATCTGGACGCGGTGACCACCTACGCTCAGGGTCTCTGCGACGCCGACCAAATGCTGGGAACACTGGCCGACTATGTGGACAGCCGGGAGAGGCCCACTTTGCTGATCTTCTTCGGTGACCACAAGCCCACCCTGGGGGCAAATTATGCGTCCTACGATGAGAGCGGCTACTTCTCCGCCGCGGACAACTATAACTTCCAGGCCCGAAAAAAGATGTACTCTACCCCCTTCCTCTTCTACTCCAACCGGGAGCTTGACCCCGGCCTGTTCGCCCAGAACACCGGAAATGAGCTGTCCAGCTACTACCTGCTGGATGTTGCAGCCCTGTGTACCGGCTTTCAGCGCACCCCCTATATGAATCTGCTGTTGGACTGCTATGAGGTCGCCCCCTTCTATAATGAGAGGCTTGTGATGGACATGACCTCCGAACTCTGGGAGTCCGTCCGAGCCCGGCACTGCGTCACCTATGAAAGGCTTCACGGATAAAGGCAAAGGAGAGACCCCGGCAGGGTCTCTCCTTTGCTTTATACTCTGAACCGGCTGGCAAAGCCGCATCGGCGGCACAGTGCCTCTCGGGCGTTCCTCTGGGAAAAGCCGTTGTAAATCGCCTGGGCCCGGGGACTGTTTAAAATTTCCTCCAGCGTCTGGTTATAGAGGTTTCCCAGAGGGACATCCCCCTCGTGGTCCAGACAGCAGGGCACCACTGTCCCGTCCCACAGCACCCCCACCTGGTCCCGCAGACCATAGCAGAAGCAGTGCCCGTCCCCTTCCGGTGCGGACAGGTCAGGCCAGTTGAATTTTTCCCCCCACTCCAGATAAATGCCCGGGATCAGGGTGGTTCCGCGGCGCCCCTCCCGCCATGGCCCGGGAAAAGCCGCCTCCAGCGCAGCTAGGATTTCCCCGTTGCGCCGCCTGGCGCCCCGCGTGTCTGCGCCGTCTAAATTCCAAAGCCGGAGGGCACATTTCTTCCCCGCGTCGCAGGCCCTTCGGGCAAAGCCAATACAACTCTCCAGATAGTTCTCCAGGCCCTCTCTCTCGTTGCCCTCAAAGGAGTGCAGGGAAATACTCACCTTTTCCACCGCCGGACTGGCACAGAGACTCTCTTCCCACCGGTCCAGCAGGGTGCCGTTGCTGGTGATTATCACCCGGAAGCCCAGATCCGCCCCGCAGGCCAAAATGTCCTCCAGCCGGGGATGGAGCAGCGGCTCACCCATCAGATGGAGGTACAGGTACTCCGTGTGAGGGCGCAGCCGCCCTGCCAGCGTCCGAAATTCCTCTGGAGTCAGAAAACCCGGCTCTCTCCTGGTTCCAGGGCAGAACTCACAGCACAAATTGCACACGTTTGTAATCTCCAAATAGGCTTTTCTCAGCCGCCGCATTCTCCTGTCACTCCCTGCATGCCTCTTTTCCCCGCTTCCGCAGAAGGCTTTTAACCTGTTTTCGTAACCAAAGATTCTCTGTTCACTATACCACAGTCGGAGGTTCGAGTCAACGGTAGGCACCCAGGATGTGAAGAAAGCGCGACTCCCGGACGGGGTAGGTGGACAGGGGACGGTAGTCAGCATTCTCAGAGTGGGCGGCCACCAGGATATTGTCCGGGGCGGGCGTACTGCCCACCGACACAATCACAGGATTGTGGACAAACGGCCCTGGAACAAAACGAATCTGAACAAAATCGCCGGGGCAAACCTGTTCCAAAGGGACCTCCTCCGCCACCGGGCCAGGGCTCTCTTTTTTCCGGGTGAGGAAATTATAAAAATAGGGCACTCCCGTCCAGGCGGGGGCACGGCTGTACTGGCTGCTGTAGTACCAGCCGAAGGTGGGCGTATAGTTCATCACCCCGGTTCCCGCGTAGAGACACTGGGAGGCGAAGTTGGTGCAGTCGCCTCCCAGCTCGTCAAAGTTGTAAAAATTGGGGTTCCGATGGTAGGCCCAGCGGTGGGCGTAGTCCACCGCCGCCTGGCGGTCATAGGGGCACAGCGTCATAGGGAAAACCTCCTTTTCCCCTATGCTATGCGGGTGGACCAGGAAAAGTGCTTGTCACCTCGGCGCCCACTGAATCACATCTCTGACCCAGCCCCACATACGGGGAAACTCTGCCTTGACCAGCATCCAGATTTCCTCTGTCGTGTACCCGCTTCCCGGAAAGAAAGCAAACCAGCCGGAGGCTTCCTTGGTCCCGACCGCAATGTGCCCGTAGGCGGAACCGCCGATGGCCAGCCCACTGGACCAAGCCCCGCCGCCGATGGCCAGATAGTTGGAGAATGCGCCGCCCCCCATTGCCAACCACTGTCCCACGGCGCAGCCGCCCACCGCAAAGCCGCCTACCGCCATTCCCCCCAGGGCCAGCAGTCCCAGGCTGAATCCTCCGAAGGCCAGAAGCAGTCCCAGCGCAACGCCGCCCAGGGAGATCAAACCCAGAGAGCAGCCGCCGATGGCTATCAAACCCACAGCGCAGTTGCCGATGGCAATAATCCCTTTGGCCAGCTGAGGACCGAAGCCCAGACGGATGTGGATCAGTGGCAGGCCAAACACCTTTATATGACTGATATATTCATAGTATACGCCCAGGGACTTCATCTCTGAAAAAGTCTGGCGATACGAGGAAGCCACCTCTTCTTCCCTCTCCAGGCCTACCAGACGGTCGATCGACATGTTGAAGAGTTTGGCCAGCTCCACCAGCTTCTCCAGCTCCGGGGTACTCTGGCCCATTTCCCACTTGGATACCGTCTGACGGGTGACGCCGATCTGACTGCCCAGCTCCTCCTGGGACCAGCCCCGCTGCTTGCGCAGGGTCATTAAATGTTCCGCAAAGTTCATCAGGAACCCTCCTTTTCTCCCCCACCATAGCAGATTTTTACCCGCCCCGTCAACCAAAAGCCCCTGGAAATTTGTCAACGAAAGTTAACATATGCCAAAACAGCCCTGCGGAATCTGTTCGCAGAGCTGTTAGGTCAACAAAAACTAGATTTTATTTACCTCTTGCCTTCTGAATGGGCAGCCAGACCTGAAACTGCTGTTCCTCTGTACCTGGCGCACTGAGATAGACCTCCACATCCGGGGCCTGAGCCCACTCGTAGCCCGAATCGGGCAGCCATTCGGTCACGACCCGCTTTTGCAGCTCCTGGATGGCCATGGGCTGCTTGCTCTGGCCGGAAAACACCGCCCAGGTGGCGGCGGGGACGGTCCACTCGTGCATTCCCGCCAGAACGGGCGCGTCGGAGGCCACGGCAATATAGTAGTAGCTCTCCTCTTCACTGTGACAAGTACTTACGCCTAACACCCCTGGCATCTCGGGGACCATCAGAGGGATCAGTTCCCCGATTCTCTGCCCTGCCGTACTCCAGAACTGGGGCACAACTTGGAAGCTTTCCTCCACGTCCGCAGGCAGAGAAGTTCGGAGACCGACAATACGAAATGCGGCCTTTTTCACAATCTGATACTCCATTTCAGCGTCTCCTTTGAGCACAAATTTGAAGCGGATACGTGGAAAGGCTTTTAGCTTTACGCCGTCTTGTCTTGCCAGAGAGGGGGCCACACCGTGGATCGCCTGAAAAGCCCGGTTAAAGGCGGTGGGAGAGTCGTAGCCGTAGCGCAGCGCCACGTCCAACACCTTCTCTCCCTCCCGCAGATCGGCTGCCGCCCGGGTCATACGCCGGCGGCGGATGTACTCCTTCAGAGGGACACCGGCCAGGTAGGAGAACATCCTCTGAAAATGGTAGGCCGAGCAGCCGGCCAGCCGGCTCAGCTCCTCCAGACTGATTGTCCCATCCAGATTTTTTTCCAGACAGTCCAGCGCCTCGTTCCAGTTCTTCAGCCAATCCATTCGTATCAACTCCTTGCCCTTATAGTATATCTCCTCTCCCCCGCCCCTTCCTCGCTTTTCAGGTGCGGAAAAAGGGAGTACCCTTCTTACTTTGAGGCCATGTACTCCTGGCAGGTAACAAATTGCACAGACACATCCCAGGCCACATCTCGGTAGACCAGGAAGCAGATATCCCCCTTGTTCAGCTGTTCGTTGACCGTCCAGCCTGGGAATGGAACCAGCGGCAAGGTCAGCTCCTGGGCCCCGCGGTCCACTTGAAGTCTGGCACTGTCCAGCCGCTGGTGGTACACCTGAAAATTGGCATAATAGACGCCGAGCAGCAGGATACAGGCCGCTGCTCCGGGCGCCCAAGCAAACTTGGGCGGCTTCAGCCCCAGTCTTCGGGCCTCCCGCCACAGCAGGGACGCAACAATCATCAGTACCGCGTAGCTTGGAAAGAGGGCCCGGGATTCCACCGGGGACACCAGCAGAAGCGGGCCGTTAACGACGCACAAGGCCAGTGCCCCGGCCAGAACCTGGACCCGGACCGCGCCGCCGCGCCACTGGGCCAGCAGGGCCAGCCAGATCAGCGCCAGTCCACAGGCCAAAAGCATCCGTTTGACGCCGTGGACGCTGTAATCATGGACAGAATCCAACAGGGTGTCCACCAGGCAGAGCATATGGACGGGAACCAGCAGGGCAACCCAGGGTTTCCAGACGTTCCCCTGCCGTTTTACAAGCCATACCAGCAGAAAGCTGATGAGCAGGGCGGCCGCCACAGGACGGACCAGGGCCTCCGTCATGACAAAGGTCAGATTCCGGCGAATGAGCTCCAGCCCCATGGCCCGGTTGTCGCTGCCCACCTGCGTGTAGCCCGGGTTGGCAAACATAAGCGCCGCGCCTAAGATGGCCCCCAGTCCGGCGGCCAGAGAGGCGGGCAGGCGTACCCTGTCGCGCAGAAAGGCGTACCCTGCGCAGATAATCCCGCCCAGACAGATCAGGATTGTAACCGGTTCCATGAAAAAACAGCTGCACAGGCTGGTCAGAAAGCACAGCGCAGGCCGATCTTTTTGGAGAAGCTCCAGCAAGATCAGGATGCCCACCATGGGAAGAAGATAGTTGACGAAGGCCGCCCCCCAGGAGTAGACCTGCTGCCAGATCCCCCTGGGAGCCAAGGCTACCAGGGAAAAGGCCAAGGCGAAGCCCTCCCACTTCCAGCCGGGAGAGGGGGCAAACCGCCTGCCCAGCAGAAGGGTCATCCCGGCCAGCACGCCGCCCATGAACAGTCCCCGCAGCCACCCCAGGGGGGTAAAATACAGCTTGCCCTGTATGACACCGATCAGGTTGCCCAGATACCGTCCGTTGGCGGGAACACCGTAAGCGTGCATGTCCTCCGGGTTAGGCCGGGTGAGCAGAAAGTCCTTCAGCGAATCGTATTGCCAATAGTCAAAGTAACAGTCGTCGCACTCTGGGACAAAGAGCAGTCCCAGAAGGAAAAACAGTCCCAACAACAGAACCGGCCCCCAAAAACGCTTTCGCCGCTGTTCCATACGGCCTCCTCCCTCCCCAGGATCCTTCAGATCCTCGGTTATGAAAAAAGGGCGACACCTCATCGGTCGGTCGCCCTTTTCCTAAATTAAACTGAGATTCAGGCCTTGCCGTTGCACCCCAGGACATCCACCAGCTTGTGGCGGACCAGCTCCTTGATGTTGGCGCGGGCGGGCTTGAGGTACTGACGGGGATCGAAGTGATCGGGATGCTCGCTGAAGTACTGACGGACGGTGCCGGTGAGGGCCAGACGCAGGTCGGAGTCGATGTTGATCTTGCACACAGCACTCTCAGCGGCCTTGCGCAGCTGGGCCTCGGGGATACCCACGGCGTCGGGCATCTTGCCGCCGTTGGCGTTGATCATCTTCACGTAGTCCTGGGGCACGGAGGAAGAGCCGTGAAGCACGATGGGGAAGCCGGGCAGACGCTTGACGACCTCGTCCAGGATGTCGAAGCGCAGGGGGGGCGGGACCAGCTCGCCGGTGGCGGGGTCACGGGTACACTGAGCGGCGGTGAACTTGTAAGCGCCGTGGCTGGTGCCGATGGCAATGGCCAGGGAGTCGCAGCCGGTCTTGGAGACAAACTCCTCGACCTCTTCGGGGCGGGTGTAGTGGGAGGCTTCGGCGGAGACGTTCACGTCGTCCTCCACACCGGCCAGAGCGCCCAGCTCGGCCTCGACCACCACGCCGTGGTCATGGGCGTACTCGACGACCTTCTTGGTGCCCTCGATGTTCTCGGCGAAGGGCTTGGAGGACAGGTCGATCATGACGGAGGTGAAGCCGTCGTCAATGCAGGACTTGCAGGTCTCGAAGCTGTCGCCGTGGTCCAGATGGAGCACGATGGGGATCTCGGGGCACTCGATGACGGCGGACTCCACCAGCTTCACCAGATAGGTGTGGTTGGCGTAGGCGCGGGCACCCTTGGAGACCTGAAGGATCACAGGGGCCTTCTCCTCGCGGCAGGCCTCGGTGATGCCCTGGATGATCTCCATGTTGTTGACATTGAAGGCGCCGATGGCGTAACCGCCGTTATAGGCCTTCTTGAACATTTCGGTAGAAGTAACAAGGGGCATGGGAATAACCTCCTTATAATAATGTCCCTTTTATTTTACCACATTTTCCCCAGATTGCAACAGCACAGCAGAAAAAAACTCCCGCCTGTCCGACGGGAGTTTTGTGGGATTTGTGAATCGACCATTATTGGTCTATTTTTTGATCCGGTCTCCTGTATTGATATAGATGATACCGCCAATACTGACGATAAAAGCCAACCCGAGTCCAAGCCATAAAATCCACATTTTATCGAATATATCGCTCAGCATGATGATGAAAAAGCAACCCGCAATGGCAAACATCAGTTTTCCCACACATCTGCAAAGTTTCTTTTCGTCGATCTTCTCTTTTTCTGCTTTTGAGGCGGTGTTATATCCGGCAATCAAAAAAGCGCCCTTCCCCTTCAAAAATATGACACCCAGAATCACGAGCGATCCGACAACCGCCCCATGGATGGCCAGTAACACAATATCCCCTCCAATCACCGCTTTTCCCTGTGATTTTACCATCGTCAGCCTAAAAATTCAATACAAGGTCGGCTATTCTTTCCGTTTACAACTCCGGAAATTTTTGCTATAATATCCTCGCTTAGATTTATCACCTGCTCCACAGAGGATATTTTGAATTTGGAGGTAATCAACATGAGCAACACATTAAAGGGCGCCCTGATTATCGGTCAGTCCGGCGGTCCCACTTCCGTTATCAACGCCAGCGCCTACGGCGTGATCCGCACCGCTCTGGACTGCCCCGACATCACCGCCGTCTACGGCGCTGCCCACGGCATCAAGGGCGTTCTCAACGACAAGCTGTACGACATGGGCCAGGAGGACGCCAAGGAGCTGGAGCTGCTGCTCAACACCCCCTCCTCCGAGCTGGGCTCCTGCCGCTACAAGATCGCCGACCCCGACGCCGACGACACCGACTACAAGCGCATCTTGGAGATTTTCAAGAAGTACGACGTGCGCTACTTCTTCTACAACGGCGGCAACGACTCCATGGACACCTGCAACAAGATTTCCAAGTATATGCAGAAGGTGGGCTACGAGTGCCGCATCATGGGCGTGCCCAAGACCATCGACAACGACCTCTTCGGCACCGACCACTGCCCCGGCTTTGCCTCCGCCGCCAAGTATATCGCCACCTCCTGCGCCGAGGTGTACAAGGACGCCCGGGTGTATGACACCGGCATGGTGACCATCATCGAAATCATGGGCCGTCACGCCGGCTGGCTGGCCGGCGCCGCCGCTCTGGCCGGGGTCGTCGGCTGCGCCCCCGACCTGGTCTACCTCCCCGAGGTGGACTTCGACATGGACAAGTTCCTCTCCGACGTGGACCGCATCTTCAAGGCCAACGGCAACTGCATCGTGGCCGTCTCCGAGGGCATCCACTACGCCGACGGCTCCTTCGTCTCCGAGGCTAAGACCTCCGCCACCGACGGCTTTGGCCACGCCCAGCTGGGCGGTCTGGCCTCTCTGCTGGCCAGCGTGGTCAAGGAGAAGACCGGTGCCAAGGTCCGCGGCATTGAGCTCTCCCTTCTCCAGCGCTGCGGCGCTCACGTGGCCTCCCGCACCGATATTGACGAGTCCTTCCTGGCCGGCAAGACCGCCG
>CATONV010000009.1 GCA_951801655.1 uncultured Oscillospiraceae bacterium
TCAGCGGGGTGTTCCAGCAGATGTTTAACTGGGTGGACGCCTTTATCGTGGGCAATGTGGAGGGGGAGATGGCCCTGGCCGGAATCGGCGCGGTCACCTCCACCTACAGCATGTTTGTAATGGTGATTGTTGGCTTTACCTCCGGGCTGTCCGTTTTGGCTGCCCAGCGGTTTGGCATGGGGCGCGCGGAGGAGCTGAGGCACATTCTGACCTGCTTCAGCCTGGTGCTGGGCGGAATATTTTTGGTTGTCTGCTCTCTGGGCGCGGTGTTTACGGAACAAATCCTGATCCTGCTGGACACCCCGGAAAATATTTTCCAGAACGCGGAACATTACCTGCGCGTCATGTTTGTGGGCATCCCCTTTCTGGCGGTGTACAACACCGGCTGCGCCGTGCTGCGGGGCATGGGAGACAGCCGAGCGCCCTTTCTCTCCGTGCTGGTGTGCTCCGTCATCAATGTGGCGCTGGACCTGGTCTTTGTGGCGGGTCTGCGGCAGGGGACGGCGGGGGCGGCCATCGCCACCGTGCTGTCTCAAATCGCCATGACGGTCTACCTGATTGGCTACGCGGCGCGCCGGTATCCTGTGCTGCGCTTCCGTCCCGGCCAGGACCGGCTTGTGTGGAGAGACACCAGGGAGGGTGGCCGCTTCGGCCTGCCCCCGGCCATCCAGTCCGGGACCTCCTCCTTCGGCAATATTCTGCTTCAGCGGTTTATGAACGGCTTCGGGGAGCAGACGGTGGCCGCGATTACCACGGCCTACCGGGTGGACACGGTGCTGCTGCTGCCCATTATCAACTTCGGTTCCGGAATTGCCACCGTGGCGGCCCAGAACATTGGGGCGGGTCGTCCGGAGAGGGCAAAGCAGGCACTGAAGACCGGAACGCTGATGGTAGCGGGGGTGGCCCTGCTGCTTACCCTTTTTATTCTGATGGCCGGGGAATTTCTCATCGCCATGTTTGGCCTGACACCGGAATCGGTGGAAATCGGGAAGCGGTTTTTTGTCCGGATTGCCAGCTTCTATGTGGTCTACGGCCTGGCCATGGCGGTGCGAGGCTATCTGGAGGGCCTGGGGGACATGACCTTTTCCGGCATGGCGGGCATCGCCGCGCTGCTGGTGCGCCTTGCGGCCTCCTACGCCCTGGCCGGACTGCTGGGCAGAATGGTCATTGCCTACGCCGAGGCCCTCTCCTGGCTGGTGCTGCTGGGACTCTATCTGCTGCGTCTGGCCTGGAAGGGGAGGACTCCTGCATCCCCCGCAGGATAGACTCCTTAACTATGATCGTATGTTTTGCTACGCAAAACGCAATCCTCCGCCCCGGTGTACGCACTGGGGCGCCTTCTTTCTGGAGACTGTGGGGGACAAAAGGCGGACGCGCCGCAAAACCGTCAGGATTTTTGCCGAAAATCATTGACATTTTGGGCATTACCCGCTATTATGTATCTCGCTATCCGTGAAAGCCGGTCACCGCACCGCCGTCCCCCCAGGACGGTCTGGCCGCCCGGTGAATAAATCGAGGGAGCTGAAAAGGTAAAATAAAAAGAAATGGGGGAGGATACATGTCCAAGGAGTTGATCCGCCTGACTGACTGCGTCATGGCGTTCGACGACGAGGTTGTACTCGACAAAATCAATTTAAGCATCAGGGATAAGGAATTCCTCACACTGCTCGGACCCAGTGGGTGCGGCAAAACTACCACGCTCAGAATTATCGGTGGTTTTCAAACGCCCACCTCGGGAGATGTTTTGTTCGACGGGGTGAGGATTAATGCTGTCCCGCCCCACAAGAGGACAATCAACACGGTGTTTCAGAAGTACGCGCTGTTTCCTCACCTCAATGTGTATGAGAACATCGCCTTTGGCCTGCGTATCCCCAAGGCGGACGCCTCCGGGAAAAAGGTGAAGCTGGCCGAGGAGGAGATCGACCGGCGGGTGATGGAGATGCTGGAGGTGGTCAACCTGAAGGGCTTTGAAAAGCGGCGGACCACCCAGCTGTCCGGCGGACAGCAGCAGCGGGTGGCCATTGCCCGGGCGCTGGTGAACCGGCCCCGCGTGCTGCTGCTGGACGAACCCCTGGGGGCGCTGGATTTAAAGCTGCGCAAGGACATGCAAAATGAGCTCAAGCGCATCCAGCGGGCCATGGAGATTACCTTCGTCTACGTCACCCACGACCAGGAAGAGGCCCTGGCCATGTCCGACACCGTGGTGGTCATGGACGCCGGCCGCATTCAGCAGATTGGCTCCCCCGAGGACATCTACAACGAGCCGGAGAACGCCTTTGTGGCCGACTTTATCGGCGAGTCCAACATCATCGACGGCATTATGCGCGCCGACGGGGTGGTGGAGATCTTTAACCGGCGCTTTCAGTGCCTGGACAGCGGCTTCAACAAGGACGAGGCGGTGGACGTGGTCATCCGCCCCGAGGACGTGGACATCGTCCCCGAGGATCAGGGCCAGCTGAAGGGCACCGTCACCTCCGTCACCTTCAAGGGGATGCAGTACGACATCATTGTGGACTTCTACGGGTTCAAGTGGCTCATTCAGACCACCGACCTGTCCCCCGTGGGCAGCCGTATTGGCATCAAAATTGACCCGGACGGCATCCACGTGATGAAAAAGAGCGAGTACTCCGGCATGTTCGGCGACTACTCCTCCTACTCCGAGGAGTACGAGGAGATCAGCGATGCCAGCTATGATCCGGAGGAGGAGGACAGGGATGAGGAATAAGCTGTCCTGGTTTGCGGTCCCCTACGTGGGATGGATGGCGCTGATGGTGGTGATCCCCATTCTGATTATGGTGGTGTACGCCTTTACCACTGCGGAGTTCCAGGGCACACTGGAAAACTATGCTGAGATGGGGGTCTATGCCTCCGTCTTTCTCCGCTCCTTCCGTCTGGCCCTGATCGCCACCCTGGTGTGCCTGCTCATTGGCTATCCGGTGTCCTACTGGATGGCCCACGAGGGCCCCGGTTTCCAGCGGGTGGCCATGGCCTTGATCATGCTTCCCATGTGGATGAACTTCCTGCTGCGGACCTACTCCTGGATGTCCATTCTGGAGAATAACGGCCTTTTAAACCAGCTGTTCCAGAACATTGGAGTGATCGATCTCTACAACAGCGCCGGAACTCTCTTCACAGATCTGCGCAACAGCGTTGCCATCCGCTTCGCGGAGGATCCGGCTGAATTTATTCCCATAAAATATTTTCCGATTGATCATTTTGAACTGATCGGCACCCCCGGGGCGGTGGTGCTGGGCATGGTGTATAACTACCTGCCCTTTATGATCCTGCCCATCTACTCGGTTATCGTCAAGCTGGACAGCAGTCTGCTGGAGGCCGCCCGGGATTTGGGCGCCGACTCGGCGGGGGTGTTCCGGAAGGTGATCCTCCCCCTGTCCCTGCCCGGGGTGCTGTCCGGAGTGACCATGGTATTTGTCCCTTCGGTGTCCACCTTTGCCATCTCACGCTTGCTGGGAGGCGGCGCGCAGCTGATGCTGGGCGACCTCATTGAACAGCAGTTTTTGGGCGGGGCCTACGACCCCCACCTGGGAGCAGCCATCTCTATGGTAATGATGGTTATTGTGGTGGTGTGCATGGTGGTGATGAATCGCTTCGGTGAGGGCGAGGAACAGGCGGTGATGCTGTGAAAAAGCAGAACCTCGCGGGCCGCCGCCTGCTGATTGGCCTGATGTTTCTCTTTTTGTACGCCCCCATTATTCTGTTGATTATTTTTTCCTTCAACGCGGGGGACTCGGGCGCGGTGTGGAAGGGCTTCTCCCTCCACTGGTACGGCCGGCTGTTCCGAAACCGACTGATTATGGAGAGTGTCTACACCACTCTGCTGGTCTCTCTGCTGGCCACCGCCATCGCCACCGTGGCCGGCACCTTTGCCGCCATCGGGCTGTACAGCTTGGGCCGGCGGCGGCGGGAAGCCCTGCTCACGGTGAACAACATCCCCATGATGAACGCGGATATTGTCACCGGCGTCAGCCTGTGTCTGTTTTTTGTGGCATTTTTTCAGGGCTGGGGGATATTCGCCCGGTGGTTTAACTCCATCCAGAGTGCGGTGGAGCTGCCTGAACGGCTGGTGCTGGGCTTTACCACCCTGCTGCTGGCCCATGTGGCCTTCAACATCCCCTATGTCATTCTCAACGTAGCCCCCAAGCTGCGGCAGATGGACCGCAACCTGATGGACGCGGCCCAGGACCTGGGGTGTACTTGGATGCAGGCCTTCTGGAAGGTGATGCTGCCGGAGATCAAGCCGGGTATCGTCTCCGGGGCCCTCATCGCCTTCACCATGTCCATCGACGACTTCATCATCTCCTACTTTACCGCCGGGTCGGCCAGCTCTACCCTGGCCATGACCATCTACGGCATGACCAAAAAGCGAGTCACCCCGGAGATCAACGCCATCTCCACCCTGCTGTTCCTTTCGGTGCTGGTGCTGCTGGTGCTGTCCAACCTGAAGGAGGTGCGCTCCGAAGCCCGGGAGAGGCTGGGAACGGCCCGAAAGTCCTCCGCCCTGGATCGGGCCCGGCAGAAATTTGCAGAGCCCCGTTTCCTGTGGGTCCGGCGGGGGCTGGCCGGGGTTCTGGTCTGTGCCTTCGTCGTGTCGGTGTCTCTGCTCAGCTACGCCACCAGTTCCCGGCCGGTGGTCAATGTGTGTTCCTGGGGGGAGTATATCGACACCAGCCTGATTGATGAGTTTGAGGAGAAAACAGGCGTCCGGGTCAACTATCAGACCGCCGAGAGCAACGAGGCATTGTACTCCCTGCTGAAGAGCGGAGGAGCGGACTACGACGTGATTGTCCCTTCGGACTATATGATCGGTCGGCTGATCGCGGAGGACATGCTGGAGCCCCTGGACTACAGCCAGATTTCCAACTTCTCCCTGATTGACGACCGGTTTAAAAACCTGTCCTATGACCCGGACAACCGCTACACCGTGCCCTACACCTGGGGCACTCTGGGCATCATCTATAACACCGCTATGGTGGAGGAGGAGATCACCAGCTGGGGTGCCCTTTATGACGACAAATATGCCGGCAAGGTACTTCTCATCAACAACTCCCGGGATGCCATCGGAGAGGCCCTGCTGTATCTGGGCTACTCGGTGAATACCACCGACGAGGAGGAGATTCGGGAGGCCTTTGCCCTTTTGGCGAACGCCAATCGCCGGGGTGTATTCCAGGGCCGGGTCATGGACGAGGTTTTTCAGAAGATGGAGGGGGGCAACGCCGCCATCGCCACCTACTACGCCGGGGACTATCTGTCCATGACGGACAACCAAGCCGATGGGGTGGATCTGGCCTTCGTTATCCCGGAGGAGGGCTCCAACTGGTTTGTAGATGCCATGTGCATGCTGAAGGACGCCCCTCACCAACGGGAGGCCCATATGTGGATCAATTTTATCGCCTCCACCCAGGCCAATCTGGCCAATATGGACTATATCTGGTATGCCTCCCCCAACCGGGACGCCCTGGAACAGTACCCCGCCTACTACGAGGAACTCTACGGCGAGGAGCTGGACCCGGAAGTTTATGAGATCATCGCTCCTCCGCCCGAGACCCTGGAGAGGTGCGAGGCCTACGAGAATCTGCCCCCGGAGACGCTGAACCTCTATAAGACCCTGTGGACCCAGCTTGGGGTGGAGTAACGAAAACGGTTGAGAATGCGCGCCCTAAAGGGGGCGTTGGAGGAGACCTGAAATCATGATAAAAGACCGGCCCCGCCTTTCCATCAAAGGCGGGGCTGGTATGTTTTTGGGGAGGAAGGATTAGAACTCCAGATTCTTGCCCTCTTTGTCGAAGATGTGGCAGACGTTGCCGCTGAAGGTCAGATTCAGCTTATCTCCGGCGTGGTAGGAATCAATGCGCTCGCCGTCGGCATTCATGGTGGGCACGATGACCACAACGTCTTTGCCGTTGGCATTGGCGTGGAAGTGGACCTCGGAGCCCATCAGCTCAGAGACGTCGATGATGGCAGACAGGGTGTTGCCGGGCTGCTTGGCCAGCACCATGTGGCTGGGACGCACGCCCAGGGTGATGTCCTGGGGCTGTACGTTGTGGGCAGTCAGGTTCTTCTGCTTCTCGTCGGAGAGAACCACCTTGCAGCTTTCCACGGACACGGCGTACTTGTCGCCCTCTTTGACCAGCTTGGCGTTGAAGTAGTTCATCTGAGGCATGCCGATGAAGCCGGACACGAACAGGTTGGCGGGGTGGTCAAAGACCTCCTGGGGGGTGCCGATCTGCTGGATGAAGCCGTCCTTCATGATGACGATCCGGTCGCCCAGGGTCATGGCCTCGGTCTGGTCGTGGGTGACGTAGATGAAGGTGGTGTTGATCTTCTGACGCAGCTTGATGATCTCGGCACGCATCTGGTTGCGCAGCTTGGCGTCCAGGTTGGACAGCGGCTCGTCCATGAGCAGCACCTTGGGCTCGCGGACAATGGCGCGGCCAATGGCCACACGCTGCCGCTGGCCGCCGGACAGGGCCTTGGGCTTGCGGTCCAGATACTGGGTGATGTCCAGAATCTCGGCCGCCTCCTTGACCCGGCGGTCAATCTCGTCCTTGTCCATTTTGCGCAGCTTCAGGGGGAAAGCCATGTTCTCGTACACCGTCATATGGGGGTACAGAGCGTAGCTCTGGAACACCATGGCGATGTCGCGGTTTTTGGGCTCCACATCGTTCATCAGCTTGCCGTCGATGTACAGCTCGCCGCCGGAGATTTCTTCCAGGCCGGCCACCATGCGCAGGGTGGTGGACTTGCCGCAGCCAGAGGGGCCGACCAACACGATGAATTCCTTGTCAGCAATGTCCAGGTTAAAGGACTGGACAGCGATGACGCCCTGCTCAGTCACCTGCAGGTTGGTCTTCTTCTCGGGCTCACCCTTCTTCTTCTTGGCTTTCTTCTGGTCTCCGCTGTGGGGGTAGATCTTCTGGATGTTCTTCAGGTTCAGAGTTGCCATAACAGTTCGGCTTTGATGGGGCGGCCTCCGCCACCTCCACCTCGCCCTGGAGCAGCGTAGTCCCCAGGAGCCTTACGACAGGTCTCCACACTGCCGTACCGCAAGCCGCAGCGGTTTATTTCCTCCTTTTGTTTTGGTGTCGGGCACTATAGTGATGGAGTAGTGTCCCGACCCTTGGATTATATTTGGAAAGGCGGGTGGACCCGCCCATTCCAACGGGGGGATTGACTGTAGGGCGGGGACGACTTGCCCCGCCGTCTCATTTGACCGCAGGGCGCCGGGGTCGCCGCCCCCTACAGGAATCGTAACGCAGGGGCGGATAATATCCGCCTCTACACTGGCTTGCCCTTGAAAATAATCGCCTTGATAGACAGGTCCTTCTCGTCCAGCAGCACAATGCTGGCCTCCTTGCCCACGTCCAAGGTGCCCGCCCGGTGGTCGATGCCGATGGACTGGGCGGGGTTGTAGGTGCAGGCGCGCACCACGTCGGCCACGGGGATGCCGAAGGACACCGCCTGACGCAGGCAGCCCATCAGGCTGGTAACCGATCCGGCCAGCGTCTCTGGATGGCCCAGGATGGTGGCCCGGTTGCCGTGGACCTCGATCATCTGCCCGCCGAAGGGGTACTCGCCGTCGGGCATGCCGGTGGCGCGGAGAGAGTCGGAGATGATAATCATCCTCTCCTTGCCGAACAGGCCGAAGGTGAGACGAACCACGGCGGGGTGGATGTGGATACCGTCGCAGATCAGCTCCGCCTTGACGTGGGGGACCTCCCAGGCCGCGCCGATGACGCCGGGGTCCCGGTGGGCCAGGGGGGGCATGGCGTTGTAGAGATGGGTGGCGTGGTCGGCCCCCGCTTCAAAGGCGGCCTTGGCCGTGTCGTAGCTGGCCACGGTGTGGCCCACGGAGACGTGAATGCCCAGCTCTGAGGCCGCTTTGATAAACTCAATGGAACCGGGCTGCTCCGGGGCCAAAGTGACCAGCTTCACGCAGCCTTCCGCCGCTTGCTGAAGGCGCTTCAGCATGGCGGCGTCCGGGGCGTGGAGGTAATCGCCGTTCTGAGCGCCCTTTTTGGCCATGCACAGGAAGGGGCCCTCCAGGTGAGCGCCCACCACCTCGGCTCCGCCGGAATGATTCTTTCGGTGGACGGCGGTGGTTTTACAGATGGACGTCAGCTGATCCTCGGGTAGGGTCATGCCGGCGGGGCAGATATAGGTGACGCCCTGGGACAGCTCAAAGTCGGCGATTTTTTGCAGGCCGTCAGGGGTGGCGTCGGAAAAATCCTCCCCCACACAGCCGTGGAAGTGGACGTCCACCAGTCCGGGGATGACGCGGCACCCGACGGCGTTGAGGACGGTGTCGTCCCCGCTGGTATTGGAAATCAGTGCGCCATCCGTACACACATCCCGGGAGACAAATCCCTGTTCCAGATCGAAGACCTGGCCGCCAATTATTTTCATACCTTCACTCCCGCAGCGATCAGTTTGCTCAGCGCGGCTTCGTCGGCGACCAGCACCACATTGGGATGGAGCTGGAGGATGGAACCGGGACAGCCGGGCGTGATGGGCCCGCATACGGAGTTGTAGATGGCGTCCGCCTTCTCCTCGCCGCTGGCGCACAGAAGAATCTTCTTGGCGCCCATGATGGCGCCCATGCCCATACTGATGGCCTGCTTCGGCACATCGTCCCAAGTGGGGAAGAAGCGGGCGTTGGCGTCGATGGTACTCTCGGTCAGGTCCACCACATGGGTCTGCTTGACAAAGCAGTCGCCGGGCTCGTTGAAGCCAATGTGGCCGTTGCGGCCAATGCCCAGCAGCTGGAGGGAGGCGTAACCCAGAGAGAGGATATAGGCGTCGTACCGGGCGCACTCAGCGTCGGTGTCGGCGGTCAGACCGTCAGGCACCCGGGTGTTTTCCGGGACGATATCCACATGGTCGAACAGGTTGCTCTGCATAAAATAGCGGTAGCTCTGGTCGTGGTCGGGAGACAGGCCCACATACTCGTCCAGGTTGACAGAAAGCACATGGCGGAAGTTGATGAAGCCCTGCTTGTACCAATCCACCAGATACCGATAGGCCCCCTCAGGGGTGGAACCGGTGGCCAGACCCAGCACACAGGCGGGGTTGTGGATGATCTCTCCGGCGATGACTGCGGCGGCGCGGCGGCTCATAGCCTCATAGTCCTTTTCGCGATAGATTCTCATGCTGCAAGACTCCTTTACTGTTTGGTGTTTTAATTTAAACATAGATTGATGGGATTTGCAAGGGAAATTTAGCCCTTCACGCCGCCGGAAGCCAGGCCGCTGACCAGGTTCTTCTCGATGCACATGAAGAGGATGACCACGGGGATGATGGCGAAAATGGAGGCGGCAAAGAGGTACTGCCACTCGATGATGTTGTAGCCGTTGAAGATGTTGATCCCCACGGTAAGGGGCTTGAGGGTGTCGGTGGAGATGAGGACCAGGGCTACCGTGTACTCATTCCAGGCGTTGATGAAGATGAAAATCAGGGTGGTAACGATACCGGGGGCGGCCACGGGCAGAAGCACCCGCATCATGGACTGTACCCGGTTGCAACCATCGATGGTTGCGGCCTGCTCCATCTCGGCGGAGATGCCCATAAAGGTGCCCCGCAGCAGCCAGATGGTAAAGGCCTGGTTAAAGGCGGCGTTAATGAACACCAGGCCCAGCAGGCTGTCCGTCAGACCAAGCTGCATCATAACCTGATAGATGCCGATGAGCAACACCACCGGGGCAAACATCTGGGAGACAATGACAAAGCCCAAAAAGGCGGTCTGGCCCCTGAACTTCATCCGGGCCAGGGCGTAGGCGGCGGGGATGCCGCACAGCATGGCGATAATGGTGGAGCCGCTGGCGATAAGGATGGAGTTGAGCATGTACTTGGCCATGGGGGCCTTGCTCCAGATGTCGATAAAATTGGACCAAAGGGCGGTAACGGGCAGAACGGTACCGCCGGAGAAGATTTCCACCCGGTTTTTCAGGGCGGTACACAGCATGGCGAAGTAGGGGTACAAGGTGATGACGCACACGTCCAGCACCACAAAGTAGAGAAGCAGGCGCAGAATCACCTTTTTCATGGAGACCGGTTTTTTCCGGACGGCATTGGCGGGCTGACTCACAGATCGTCATCTCCTTTCCGCAGAGTGTAAACCATGTAGACGCTGGCGCACATCAGCAGAATGATAAAGCCGATGACCGACACGGCGGAGGCCTCGCCCTGTTTGCCGTTGTAGAAGGCCAGCTTGTACAGGTAGGTCACCAGGGTGTCGGTGCGGTTGGCGGGGTCACCCTTGGTCATGGTCCAGATAATGGGGAAGGAGTTGAACACGTAGATGATGTTCAGCACGGTGGACACGGTCAGGGAGGATTTGACCAGGGGGAGGGTGATGTTGAACAGCTTCTGGAAGTAGCCCGCCCCGTCCACGGTGGCGGCTTCATAGTAGGAAGAGTCGATGCTCTGCAGCCCAGACAGCACACAGAAGGTGACAAATGGGATGGTGACAAAGATGCCGCAGGCAATCTCCCAGGCGAAGTAGGCCGTGGGATTGGGGGTCCAGTTCACCGGTGCGCTGATAAGGCCGAACTTCATCAGCAGGGTGTTCAGGGTGCCGTAGTCCTTGTTGATGATGAAGTTCCACACGCTGGCCTGAATGACCAGAGTGGTGGCCCAGGGGAAAACCACGATGGCCCGGGCGATTTTGCGGCCGTGGAACTTGTTATTGAGAATCAGGGCCAGGATAAAGCCCAGTACGGTGGAGATGATCACCACGGCGATGGTCCAGACAATGGTGTTTTTCAGCACCAGGGAAAAGGCGGGGCTTTTCAGCACCTTGGTAAAGTTTTCAAAGTTGTTGAAGCCCTTGAGCTGGCCAGCCCGGGTCACCTTGCTCATGGAGAGCTGAAACACCTTGAAGATGGGGGTGACAATAAAAATGGCCATTAGAATAATACTGGGGGCGATCCAAATATAGGGTTCCACGGTACGGAAGAGCTTTTTGCTGCTGGGATTGGGCAGCCGGGGCTCCTTTTGAGAATGTTTCGCCGTGGGAGCCTTTGCGGGAGCGGCAGGGGTTTTTGTACTCACGGAGACACCTCCTATTATGTATTGGGCTCCTTCCGGCCGCTTTTCAAGGGCAGAACCGGGGTTCCGTCCTTGGAAAACGGCTGGAAGAGACGCGGGGGCCGGGCCGTTTTGGCCCGGCCCCCGCGGTCATATGTGGAAGCTGAATGGAAGCGCGGACTCAGCCGGCGATCTCAGCCTGGAGATTGTCCAGCAGCTCCTGAACGTTGCCGCCCAGAAGGGCCTGCTGCTCCACATTGATAACGCCCTGCTTCACGTCAGCCCACTCGGCCTTGGCGGTGGGGTAGAACTTGCAGGAACCCACGATGTCAACCCAGGGGGCCATGGAGGGATCGGAAGCGGCCACGATCTCGCCGCCGGCGGAGGTGGCGGGCAGGAAGCCCTCCATCAGAACCCACTCGGAGTAACGCTCGTCCTCATAGAAGAAGTCAAAGAACTGCTTGATGGCCTCCAGTTTCTCGTCAGAGTGGCCGTTGTCGAAGCACATGAAGCGGTCCATAACGCCGGCGGAGACGGAGGGGTTGCTGCCGTTGGTGGGGATGGCGGCGAAGGCGTAGTTAATCTGCTCCTCCTCGGGGGTTTCGGCCTTGGCATAGTTGTCGGCGATGTAGGTGGGGATGGAGTTGGGGCCAATCACCATGGCCAGCTTGCCGGCACCAAACAGATCCTGGAGCATATAGCGGGTCTCAGTAGCGGGGTCGGTGTTGGTGTAGCCGTCCTTGTACAGGCTGATGGCGTACTCAATAGCCTCTACGTTCTTGGGGTCGTTCAGAATCCAGTTGCCGGAGGCGTCGGTAAAGTCGCTGCCGTTGTTCCAGATGTAGTAGGCAAAGGCGGCCTGGCCCTCATCGGTGGTCATGTCGATGCCCCAGGGGTAGATGGAGGAGTCATAGGCCTTGATCTTCTCACAGGCGGCCTTCAGCTCGTCCCAGGTGGTGGGCACTTCCACGCCGGCGGCGTCCAGAATGTCCTTGTTGTAATACATGGCGCGGGCGGAGGCCAGGTCGGGGATGGCCCAGACGGTTCCGTCGATGTTGGACTGCTCCAGGAAAGCGGGGTACATCTTGGCATACGTCTCGTCAGAGACAAAATCCTTGGCGGGCAGGAGAAGGTCGTCAGCCTGATAGTCGGCGAACACGTCGATATTCAGGATGTCGGGGGCGTCGTTATTGGCAATGCGGGCGTTGACCACGGTGTAGATGTCGTTCCAGGACACGGTTTCTACGGTCAGGTCGATGTTGTCATGACTGCCGTTAAAATCACTCTGGAAGTCGGCCCACCACTGCTTGGTGTTCTGGCCGTACTCGGCGGCGATCACCTTGATGGGAATCTTCTCCCCGCTGGTAGAGGGGACGGAGGCACCGGGGTTGGAGGTCGCAGGGTTGCTGGTGGCGGGAGTGCTGGTGCCACCGCCGCCTCCGCCGCAGGCGGCGAGTGCCAGCACCATGGCGCTGGCAAGAACAGTCGCAAGAATTTTCTTCATTTTCATTCTCCTTCTTTGTTGATATTGACCTGTGAAAAATAAGGCGTATAGAGATAATCTACAAATACGCCCTTCTGAATGTAATTATACTTGTCGATTCTGTAAATTCTAGTGTGTAAAGTTCGGAATATAGAAAAATCGTACGAACCACTGGAAGGTCGTACGATTTTTACTGAGACTTCAGGAGAATGTGTCCTTGTCCCGAATCTTTTTCCGAAAGGCGCTGGGGGTGGTGCCCGTCATGGAGCGGAAGACCTTGGAGAAGTAGTTATAATCGCTGATGCCCACCTCCTCCGCCACGGCGGAGATAGGCATATTGCTCTGAAGCAGCAGCCGCTTGGCGGCGTTAATGCGCCGCTGAGCGATGAGGTAGGACAGAGTCTCGCCTCCGGACAACTCCTTGGCCAGGGCGCACAGCTTGGTGCGGCCGATGTGCAGGTGCTTGGAGATGGAGGCCAGAGACAGCTTTTCCATGTAGTGCTGGTCCAGATAGAGTTCCAGCTTTTGGGCGTCGGTCTGCTCGGTAGTAAGGATCATGCCCTTGAGGCGAATGTAGGCGGACAGGGCCTCTAGGGTCTCGGCATAGGCCTGAATTTCCCGCTGAGAATACTGGCGGAACTGGAAAAAGGCCTCTTTCAACTCGTCGGGGTCTCCGGGCCACCAGTCTAAAAGGGCGCGAGTGTGTTCCCACTGTTGCTCTATAGGGGAGTCGTCCAGGTAGCAGCCGAAAATCAGGTAGGCCAGGGGACTTTTCTTGTCGTACAGCGGCATGAGGGCTTCGCAGACGCCCAGATAACAGCGGTAAAACTGAAAGCCCTTTTCCGCACGGTAATTTTTTGTCTTCCACATATCACAGGCGACGCATCTCTCATGGCCCTCGGGCAGGTCGTTGATCATGCGGCAAAAGGGCGGGTGGCCCTGAAACAGATTGATGTCCCGGCCCTCCGGGTCCAGGATGTTGGCGGGCAGCCCGGTGAGGATATTCAGGTTGGAGGTCAGCTGACGCAGCTGGTCTTCATCAAACAGTGTGTTCATTTCAGATAACGTTTTACAATGGCCTCCAGTTCAGCCCAGTGCGCCTCCATATCGGCCACCAGCTTGAACTGGGTACGGCAGCGATCCAGGTTGTGGGTTTCCCGGCTGATGTGGAAATAGTTGTCACCGTCCAGATAGTCGGTGAGGAAGCGGATGCCGCATTCCAGGGTCATCAGCTTGGCTCCCCAGGGCAGGTACTCGATCTCCTCGTTGGTGAGGGAGCCGTCCACCCCCTCCAGAAAGGCGGCGGTGTAGACGGCGAAGAGGTCCACGTCCAGGCTGACCTTTCTCAGGTCGGTCTCGTCCTCGGCGCAGTGGTTGGCCCCGAAGCGGATGGAGTCGCCGAAGTCGTAGAGGACCAGGCCGGGCATCACGGTGTCCAGGTCGATGATGCAGATGCCCTCGCCGGTCTGTTCGTCCATAAGGACGTTATTCAGCTTGGTGTCGTTGTGGGTGACCCGCAGGGGCAGCTTGCCGGCGCGCAGGGCGTCCAGGGCCACGGAGCAGTCGGACTGATGGGCCAGGACGAAGTCGATCTCAGGCTGGCAGCTCTTGGCCCGGCCCAGCTTGTCCGCCTCCACGGCGGCCTTGAATTTGGCCAGCCGGTCCTCGGTGTTGTGGAAGTTGGGGATGGTCTCGTACAGGGTGTCGGCGGGGTAATCCCGCAGCAGCTGCTGGAAGCGGCCGAAGGCTCGGCCGGAGGCGGCGAAGAGACCCGGGGTGTCCGCCGCCTGGTGGCAGACGGTGCCCTCCACAAAGGGGTACAGCCGCCAGGCGCCCCCCTGGCTGTCGGTGTAGTAGTCCTGGCCGTTTTTGGGACGGATAACCTCCATGGCCTCCCGGGAGCGGTTGCCTCCCCGGGTGGTGATCTGTTTCCCCAGATATTCGGTGACGCCGATGATGTTGTCCATCAGCTGATCGGGCCGCTTAAAGGCGGCGGCGCTCATCCGCTGGAGGATGAACCGGCGGCAGCAGCGGTCGGCGGGCTGGGTGTGGACCACAAAGGTGTCGTTGATGTGGCCGCAGCCGTACCGGATGGCGCCCACCACGGGGGCGCCGAAGTCAAAAGCCCCCAGTACTTCCTGGAGGGTCTGTTCTGCCTGTACCACGGCTTACACCTCCCACAGCCGGTCGGGGTAGAGCCCAGCGGCCGTTTTTTCGGCGATGGCGGCCACCACCGTGGGCTTGTCCTCACGGTAGGTGACGCCGTACCACTTGTCCTCGCTGCGCAGCACCTTTACCCGGGCCTTGCCCTCGTCGATGAGCTGGCTGACCACGGTGGGCAGGAAGTACTCCCCCTTTTCCGGGTTCTCGGCCAGGGTCTTGTCCAGGAACGCGGGGAAGCGGGCCAGGGCCTCGTCCAAAAAGCTGCGGGTAAAGCCCCACATATTCATGGACACAATGGTGTCGGCGGACAGATCGGTCCAGGTCTTGCCGTCGTCCTCGGTATACCGGGGGGGCTCCCCCTTCTCAATCTTGGTGCGCTCGGTGACCTGGGTCAGGTAGTGGTCCGCCGTCTCCTCGCACACCCCCCGGGCCACGGTGCCGTTTTCGGTGACGGTGTTTTTCAGCAGGTAGCCCACCATGACATACTCATAGACTTCTCCATCCTGGTGGGTGCTGAGGTAGTTGAAGATCTCCTGATAGGCCTCGGGGCCGTAGTAGTCGTCGGCATTGATGACGGCGAAGGGGCCGTCCACGATCTTCCGGGCGGCCAGGGCGGCGTGGGCGGTGCCCCAGGGCTTGGTCCGCCCGGCGGGGACAGTGTACCCCTGGGGCAGGTCTTCCTTGAGCTGATAGGCGTACTTCACGTTCATCACCTTGGACACCCGGTCGCCGATGGCCTCCTTGAAATCGGCCTCGATCTCCGGCTTGATGACGAAAACCACCGTCTCAAAGCCCGCCCGGCGGGCGTCGTAGATGGAATAGTCGATGATCAGCTGACCGTAACTGCCCACCGGGTCCAGCTGCTTCAATCCGCCGTACCGGCTTCCCATGCCGGCGGCCATGATCACTAAAACAGGCTTGTTCACTGCTCTGCTCCTCCCAAATCATATTTTTGGAATTGTATGTAGGGCGGGACGACTCGGCCCGCTGTCTTTGATATCAGCGGCGCGCCGGGGTCGCCGCGCCCTACAGGTGTATTACCCCTTGTATCCGTTGGGGTTCATGGACTGCCACTTCCAGGAGGAGGCGCACATCTCCTCAATGCCCAGCTGGGCCTCCCAGCCCAGCTCATCCCGGGCCTTGGCGGGGTCGGCGTAGCACGCAGCGATGTCACCGGGGCGGCGGGCCTCGATGGCATAGGGCAGCGCATGGCCGCAGGCCTTCTCGTAGGCGTGAACCACGTCCAGCACGGAGTAGCCCTTGCCGGTGCCCAGGTTGCACACAAACAGGCCGCAGTTGGTATCCAGCTTCTTCAGGGCGGCCACGTGGCCCTTTGCCAGGTCCACCACGTGGATATAGTCCCGCACGCCGGTGCCGTCGGGGGTGGGGTAGTCGTCGCCGTAGACGTGGAGCTTTTCCAGCTGGCCCACCGCCACCTTGGCGATGTAGGGCACCAGGTTGTTGGGGATGCCGTTGGGGTCCTCGCCGATGAGGCCGCTCTCGTGGGCGCCGATGGGGTTGAAGTAGCGCAGCAGGGCCACGTTCAGGTCGGGGTCGGCGGAGCAGATGTCCATGAGCATCTTCTCCTGGAACAGCTTGGAGGTGCCGTAGGGGTTGGTGGTGCCGCCGGTGGGGAAGTCCTCCCGGATGGGGACGGTGGCGGGGTCGCCGTACACCGTGGCGGAGGAAGAGAAGACAAAGTTCTTCACTGCGTGGCGGCGCATGGCCTGGAGCAGGTAGAGGGTGCTGATGAGGTTGTTGGAATAATACTCCAGAGGCTTGGACACACTTTCGCCCACAGCCTTCAGCCCGGCGAAATGAATCACCGCGTCAATGTCCGGGTGCTGGGCGAAGAGGGCCTCCACCTCGTCCTTGCTGCACAGCTCGGCCTTGACGAAGGGGACCTTCTGCCCGGTGATCTTCTCCACCCGGCGCAGGGCCTCCTCGCTGGCGTTGTACAGATTGTCCGCCACAACAATGTCGTAGCCCGCCTGGATCAGCTCCACGCAGGTGTGGCTGCCGATATAGCCGGCGCCGCCGCAGACCAGAATAGACATAAAAACTTCTCCTTTATTTAAAATAGTGTGGGACCCCTTTGGTGCCTCTATTGTATCCCCTTGTGAGGAAAAAGGAAAGAGACGATTTCACCAATAATCTAGAATATCGTCCGCTCTTTTGAATATTTTTATAGTTCAGGCCTCTTGTTAAAATTTCACCTCCGCTTTTGATTTATCCGTTGCTTTTTGTTACATTTTATATTATACTCGGAACTGTGGAGAGAATCATGCGGCCGGGAGAGGCCGCACGAAAAAAGGAGTTTTATATGGACAACAAGAAACATCATCGATTTTCCAGCGGCTGGGGCTTTGTCCTCTCGGCGGTAGGGTCTGCCGTGGGCATGGCCAACGTGTGGGGCTTCCCGGCCAAGATGGGCAGCAACGGCGGCGGGGCCTTTCTGCTGGCCTACCTGTTTTTTATTATGCTATTCGGCACGGTGGGGCTGTCCGCCGAGTACGCCGTGGGCCGCCGGGCCCACACCGGCACCCTGGGCTCCTATGAGATGGCCTGGTCCAGCCGGGACAAGAAGCTGGGACCGGCCGGCGGCCTGCTGGGCTGGCTGCCTCTGGCGGGCTCCATGTGCATCGCTCTGGGCTACGCGGTTATCATCGCCTATGTCCTTAAGGCGTTCGCCGCCTCGGTGGGCGGGTCGCTGATGAGTGTGGACCCCGGGCCCTGGTTTGAGTCCTTCTCCTTATCGAATTACTCGGTGGTGCCCTTCCATGTGGTTGTGGTGGTGGGCACCCTGCTCACCCTGCTGCTGGGAGCGAAAAGCATTGAAAAGAGCAACAAGGTGATGATGCCCCTGTTCTTCATCATCTTTCTGATTTTGGCGGTGCGGGTGGCCTTCCTGCCCGGGGCCGTGGAGGGCTACAAGTATATGTTCACCCCCCGGTGGGCCGATCTGCTCAACCCCATGGTGTGGATCTGGGCCATGGGCCAGGCCTTCTTTTCGCTGTCTATTACGGGCAGCGGCATGATTGTCTACGGGGCCTACCTGTCTCCGGAGGAGGACGTGGTATCCCTGGCCAAGCAGACTGCCTTTTTTGACACCGTGGCTGCCTTGGTGGCCGCTCTGGTGATCATCCCCGCCTGCTTTGCATACGGGCTGGACGTGGGGGCCGGGCCCTCCCTTCTCTTTGTCACCCTGCCCCATATTTTGCAGGACATCCCCCTGGGACGGCTGTTCGCGGTGATTTTGTACACCGCCATGATTTTCGCTGGGGTGAGCTCTCTGCAGAACATGTTCGAGGCAGTGGGCGAGTCCCTTCTCCACCGCTTCCCCAGGCTGAACCGGAAGGTGATGCTGGTTATCCTGTGCGTGATCTGCCTGGGCATCGGGTTGAATATGGAGCCTATTTTCAAATGGGGTCCCTGGATGGATATTGTCTCCATCTATATTATCCCCATTGGAGCCACGCTGGGGGCCCTGTCCTGGTTCTGGATCATGAAGCGGGACGAGCTGATGGAGGAGATTAACCGGGGATCGAAAAAGCCGGCGGGCCAGGTGTGGTACCATGTGGGCCGGTTTCTCTACGTCCCCTGCGCCATTATTCTGTGCTGCGTGGCCCTGTTTTTGAAGGTGGCGTTTTAACCTGTAGGGGCCGGGCTCTGTCCCGGCCCGTTTTCTAAAAGCGCAGGTGGGCGCAGAGGCCCGCCCAAACATTTATGATGGGAGGAGAAAATATGCAATTCGAACTGAAAAAGGACTCCCTGCGGGCTGTGGCGCGGACAAAGGGCGGGGAGCTGGTCTCCCTGAAGGATGCAGACGGCCTGGAGTATATCTGGCAGGGGGACCCGGCCTTCTGGACAGGACAGAACCCCATTCTGTTCCCCATTGTGGGCTCGCTGAAAGATGGGAAAGTGAACATTGGCGGCAAGAGTGTTGAGATGGGCCGCCACGGCTTTGCCCGGAACATGGAGTTTTCCCCTGTGGAACAGGGGGAGGACTTTGTCACCCTGGAGCTGCGGGAGAATGAGGAGACTCTGTCCTGCTATCCCTTCCCCTTCTCCCTGAAGGTGACGCACCGCCTGCTGGACGACGGCTTTTCCACCGCCTTTACGGTGGAAAACACTGGAGACGCCCCCATGCCCTTCTGCATCGGGGGACACACCGCCATCCGCTGTCCCCTTCAGGAGGGGGAGAGGTTTGAGGATTATGAGCTGCTTTTCGCGGAGTCTGAACGGGCGGACAGCCGCCTGCTTAGCCCTGAGGGCATCATCCTCCACGACGGCCGCAGGCCCATGCTCAATGAGAGAGGGGTTCTCCCTCTGAATTACGATATTTTTGCCGAGATGGATACCATCATTTTCAGCATGCTTCGCTCAGGGCGGGTCTCTCTGGTCCACCGGGAGAGAGGTCAGGGAGTCTGCCTGGACTTCCACGAATTTCCCATGGTAGCCTTCTGGACCAAGCCGGGCGCCCCCTACCTGTGTCTGGAGCCCTGGCAGGGCTGCGCCGCTTACGACAACGAGAGCGGGAGGTTTGAGGACAAGCCCTTCTGCGCCGTCCTGGCGCCGGGGAAGGAGAAATCTCTGACCTACGCGTTCCATATCGCGTGATAAAAAAGTGCGCCTCACCGCTCAAGGTGAGGCGCACCGCCGTTTTATTTGGCAACAAACTGATTCCAATAGCCCATGACAAAGATAAACAATACGATGACGGGCAGGATATAGCGGACGTAGAACCGAATCCCCTGTGGGAAGGTCAGTCCCACGCCCTCGTTGGCCTCGGCCAGGAAATTGTCCCAGCCCCAGCCCCGTTTGCTGGTGCAGAACAGCACATACAGCAGCGACCCCAGAGGCAGGATGTTCTGGGACACCAGGAAGTCCTCGATCCCGGAGATATCCATCCCCAAAATGGTGATCCCGGCCCACAGGTTGGACCCCAGCACGCAGGGCATGGACAGCACCAGCACCCCAATCAGATTAAGGAACACTGCCTCCGGCCGGGTGCGGCTCCAGCGCTCCATGGTAAAGGCGATGATGTTCTCAAACACGGCGATTACCGTGGACAGGGCGGCGCAGGACAGGAACAGGAAGAAGGCGGCTCCCCACAGCCGGCCCAGAGGCATGGCATTGAAGATGTTGGGCAGGGTGACAAAGACCAGGGCGGGCCCCTCCCCGGTGGACACACCGAAGGCGGAGCAGGCGGGGAAGATGATGAGGCCCGCCACAAAGGCCACACAGGTGTCCAGCACGCCGATGCGCAGGGCCTCGCCGGCCAGCCGGTGCTCCTTGCCGATGTAGCTGCCAAAGATGGCGATGGCCCCGATGCCCAGAGACAGGGTGAAGAAGGCCTGTCCCATGGCGGCAAAGACCGCCTCGCCCAAAATCCAGTTGCCGTCGACGTCGTAAACCAGGTTGTGGAAGTTAGGCTGGAGATAGAATCGCAGACCCTCCCCCGCCCCCGGGAGCAGGACAGAGTTTACCGCCAGCACTACCATCAGGGCCAGCAGGCAGAGCATCATGAGCTTGTTTACCCTCTCCACCCCGTTGCGCAGGCCCCGGTTGCAGACATACATGCCAATACACACCACAATGACCATATACAGGGCCATGGTTCCGGGGCGGCTGAGCAGATCGCCGAATTTGCCGGCCACTCCCTCGGCGTCCAGGCCGGTAAAGCCGCCCCGGAGCATTTCTACAAAGTAGTACAGCAGCCACCCGGCGATGACGGTGTAGAACATCATCAGCAGATAGTTGCCCGCAAAGCCGAAGTAGCTGTACCAGTGCCACTTGGTGCCCTTGGGCTCCAGCCGCTGAAAGGACAAAGCAATGCTCCGTTGACTGCCCCGACCCACCGCCAGCTCCATCACCATGACGGGCAGGCCCAGGATGATCAGGAACAGCAGATACAGCAGCACAAAGGCTGCCCCGCCGTATTTCCCCGTGATGTAGGGAAAGCGCCACACATTACCAAGGCCGATGGCGCAGCCCGCCGAGATGAGAACAAAGCCCAGGCGGGAGGAAAATGTCTCTCGTTTCTCCATTGACAATCCATTTCTCCTTTGCTATAATAAGTGCAGGAAGGGCGACCTGGTGGTGCAGGTCCCACGACTCTCCCTCAAAGATTTAGAATCTGTAGAAAAGCCGGTTCCTTACACAGGGGGGGCCGGTTATTTCTTTACATTAAGAATACCGAAAATAACAACGGCGATCAGGTTAGGTAGTGACAGGACTTCCAACACTGACATCTTGTCACCTCCTTACGGAGGTCAAGCCGTTCCCTTCCTGCCCGAATACTATACCACAGAACCTCTCATCGGGACAAGTCCTCTTTTTCCGGAAAATTCCCCTTGACAGGGGAATTTTTTGCGCTATAATGATAGTACGGTTGTTCTATCGAAAGTGCGTTCGGATAGGAGGTCCCCCATGGAGCTGCTGGACAAGCTGAATATTTTGGCCGACGCCGCCAAGTACGACGCGGCCTGCACCTCCAGCGGACTGGACCGGTCCGGCCAGGCGGGCGCCGTTGGGAGTACCATGCTGGCGGGCTGCTGTCACTCCTTCTCGGCGGACGGCCGGTGCGTCACCCTGCTGAAGGTGCTTCAGACTAACGTCTGTATCTACGACTGCCAGTACTGCGTCAATCGCCGGTCCAACGACGTGCCCCGGGCGGCCTTTACTCCGGAGGAGCTGTGCGAGCTGACCATAGGCTTTTACCGCCGCAACTATATTGAGGGGCTGTTCCTGTCCTCGGCGGTGATCCAAAACCCGGACTACACCACCGAGTTGATGATACGCACCCTGCGGATTTTGCGGGAGAAACACCGCTTCGGGGGTTACGTCCACGCCAAGGCCATCCCCGGGGCGGACCCGCTTCTCACCCGGAGACTGGGCCTGCTGGCCGACCGGATGAGTATAAACATTGAACTGCCCTCCTCACCCAGCCTGGCCCTGCTGGCCCCGGACAAGAAAAAGGAGGCCATTCTTACCCCCATGGGACAGATCCGGGACGGCATTGTCCAGTCCAAGCGGGAGCTTGCGGTGTATCGCCACGCCCCCCGGTTTGCCCCGGCGGGACAGTCCACCCAGATGATCGTGGGGGCCACCCCGGAGAGCGACCGCCATATCCTCACCCTCACCCAGGCCCTCTATGACCGTTACCAGTTAAAGCGGGTGTTCTACTCCGCCTACATGCCGGTCAGTCCCCTGGTGCCGGTGGCGGAGGACTACAAGCCCCCCCTCCTCCGGGAGCACCGGCTGTATCAGGCCGACTGGCTGCTGCGGTACTACCACTTCCGGGCGGAGGAGATCCTGGACGAGGACCAGCCCGACCTGGACCCGCGCCTGGACCCCAAGTGCTGTTGGGCCCTGCGTCATCTGGAATTCTTCCCGGTGGAGGTGAACCGGGCAGACTACGAGACCCTGCTCCGGGTGCCTGGGCTGGGGGTGCGGTCGGCCAGGCGGATTCTCAGGGCCCGGCGGGTGGGACCGCTGAACTTTGAGGGACTGAAGCGGCTGGGCGTGGTCCTCAAGCGGGCTCAGTATTTTCTCACCTGTTCCGGAAGGATGATGACCGGCCTGCGGATCAGCGAGGACGGCCTGCTGCGCCACTTGGTCTCCCTGGAGGCCCCCGCCCTGGCAGCGCCCATGCCGGAACAGCTGTCACTGTTTGACAGTGCCGTCTAGGAAGGAGGTATTCCCATGCCCTGGACACAAATTGCCTGTCAATATGACGGTAGCTACTCCGGGTTCCTCTCCTGCGTGTTTGACTGCTACGTCAACCGGGAGGAACCGGTGGAATTTCATACGCCGGAGGACATGTGCTGTTCTCTCTATCCCCTGCGGACGGTGGAGACCGACGAGACCCACGCCCGGCGAGTATACCTCTCCTTTGGCAAATTCGGGGCGGAGGGCCGGCGGCTGGCGGTGCGGACCTTTCTCACCTGCCTGCCCGACAAGGAACTGTGGCTGTGGCGCTATCTCTGTCTGGCCTATGAGCAGGGACCCGGGGTGGGGAGAAACCTTACCAACCCCACGGTGGACAGGGTGCGCAAGGCGGTGTGGCACCTGGAGCACGAGGCTCACCAGTACAAGGGCTTTACCCGCTTCTCAGAGCTGGACGGCGTTCTGGTGGGGGAGATCGAGCCAAAAAACCGGGTTCTCCCCCTGCTGCGGGACCACTTCTGCGGGCGGTATCCCCAGGAACGTTTTGCCCTCCACGACCGCACCCACGGCGAGGCCCTGTTTCACCGCCCCGGTCCCAATGGCTGGGCCATCCTGCCGGTGGAGGACTTTTCCCCGAACCCTGCCGGGGCGGAGGAGATAGCTTACCGAAAGCTGTGGCGGGCCTTTTACGACACCATCGCCATCGAGGGCCGCTACAACCCCAAGTGCCGCATGACCAACATGCCCAAGCGGTACTGGGCCATGATGACCGAGTTCCAGAAGGACTGGGATACCGCCCTGCCCGAGCTGCGCACGAGATAAGCCGGAGAGAGGGCCGGGATCTGACGAATTGGATGTTTTAGCCCTTGCCTAACCGGCCATGTTGTGTTATAATCTGGAAGAACAGACCCCCAAACACAACAGGAGGTGTGCGCCATGAAATGTCCCTACTGTGCCTATCTGGAGAGTAAGGTGGTGGATTCCCGGCCTGCCGACGAGGGAACCAGCATCCGCCGCCGCCGGGAGTGCCTGGCCTGCCATAAGCGGTTTACCACCTACGAGACCGTGGAGAGTTTGCCCCTGATGGTCGTCAAAAAGGACGGCAGCCGCCAGAGCTTCGACCGGGGGAAGGTGATGGGCGGCCTGATTCGGGCCTGCGAGAAGCGGCCCGTCTCCTACCAGACTCTGGAGGGGCTGGTGGCGGAGATTGAGCAGACCCTGCAAAATCAGATCGACCGGGAGGTAGGCTCCTCTCAGATTGGCGAGCTGGTGCTGGAGAGGCTGAAGGGGCTGGACGAGGTGGCTTATGTCCGCTTTGCCTCGGTCTACCGGGAGTTTAAGGACGTCAGCTCCTTTATGTCAGAGCTGACGCAGCTGATGAAGGATAAATAAAACCACGCCCTTTTTCAGGGACGCCCGGCGCCGGGCGTCCTTTTTATTTTGCCAGCCGGCGCTCCAGACAGCGCAGGTCCAGGGCGTGCTGGGAAAGATAGTTGCTCAGCCGAAAAAGGGTCCGGGGAAAGCAGTCCGTCGGCCCATCGCAGAAGAGATAGAGGGACAGGGCACGCAAAAGCAGGGCGTCCTCCTCGATGTCCTGGCAGGTTTCGCTGAAGTCCTCAAGCCAGCAGGTTTTTGGGATTTCCATATGTTTCACCTCATTGCATATATCTCTAAAAGCGATTATAACACACGAGACTGGGGAAGTCAATCGCTGTAAGAGATATATTTTCAAAATGATAGCTCTGCGCTATAATAGCCTGTGGTGATAATGATGGAAGATTATCGAAAAGTTTTTCGTGACAAACGAAAAAAGCTTGGCTGGAGCCAGTACAAACTGGCAAAAGAGACGGGGTTTGCCCAGTCTTTTATCAATGAGATCGAGAGCGGAAAGAAGAATCCTTCACTGGACGGCTTCTTCCGCATCTGCGAGGCTCTGGAGATCAAGGTATTCCCGGAGGAGGAGTGAACCAGTGACGGAATATTACATCCCCACCGGCCACAGCGAGGCCGAGCTGGTGGAGAAGCGGTCCCGGTTCATCGGCCAGGTGTGGCGGGTGGCCTCGGAGGAGGAGGCCCGGGCGCGGATTGAGGAGACGAAGAAAAAGCACTACGACGCCCGTCATAACTGCTGGTGCTACCGGATCCGGGAGGGGGGCGCGGAGAGGTATTCCGACGACGGCGAGCCCCAGGGCACCGCAGGGCAGCCCATTCTCAACGTGTTCCAGCGGGAGCATGTCACCGACGTGGTGTGTGTGGTCACGCGGTATTTCGGCGGCATCCTTCTGGGCGCGGGAGGGCTGGTCCGGGCCTATACCCAGGCGGCCAAGGACGCCCTGGATGCCTCCGGCATCTCCGTCGTCCGCCGCTGGGTGGCCATGGAGGTGCCCTGCCCCTACGCCCGGTTCGAGGAGGCGCGCCGGGAGGTGTCCCGCTTCGGCGGCGTGGAGGAGAGAGTGGACTACGGCGCCGACGTTCTCCTGTCCGTGCTGATTCCCGAGGAGGACGCCGCCGCCTTTGCCGCCCACCTGCTGGACGCCTCCGCCGGGACGGTGGAGGCCCTGGAGGCCGGAGAGAGGTTTAAGGACGTCCCCTGGAAGGAACCGGTTCGAACAGATTGAGGACGTACAAAAGCGGGACAGGTAAAAAAACCTGTCCCGCTTTTGGTATAGGGAGGACTGCTTACTTGCTTGTTCCGTGGAGGATGGGGGAGAGGGGCTTATAGATCAGGAAGCACAGCGCGGTGGTCAGCAGGCCCTTAAGCAGGGTGAATGGGGCGTTGAAGATGATCAGGCACTCCATCAGACCGTTGACGCCGGGACGAATTTGCTGATACATGCTGATAATGGCGTCGATGGGCATGAACTTAGTGTACACGGGGTAGGAGATGTAGTAGTTCAGGGGGATGGACAGCACTGCCATTACCACGGCGCCGGTGAGGACGCCGATCAGGGCTCCCCTGCGGGTCTTCATGCGCTGATAAATCAGGCCGGCGGGAAGGGTGAAGCAGACTCCCAGCAAGAAGTTGCAGATTTCCCCGGCTCCACCAGTGGTGGTCATGGTGATGAAATGGACCAGATTCTTTACCAGGCAAACCACCACGCCGTAGACTGGCCCCAGGCTGAAGGCGGCCAGCAGGGCGGGCAGCTCGGAGAAGTCCATTTTCACAAAGGGTGGGATGAGGAAGGGGATGGGGAAGTCCAGGAACATCAGGACAAAGGCCACAGCGGACAGCATAGCAGTGATGGTCAGCTTGTGGACCCGGGAACGGTCGATGGCCTTCCCGTTGATGGTGGCGGGGGCAGTGGACATAAAAACACTCCTTTTTTGTATTTGACCGCTGAAAGACCATGTCTTCCAGGTGTCAAAACAAACAAGGAGGTGCGCTGACGCACGCCGAAGCGGCGCGTGTTGTTTTACACACATCTTCTTCCATCCGGACTAGGAAAATTCAGAATGCTCCAGCGCCTGCGGCACCGGGCAAACCGGAATTTTCGTCACCGTTGGTCCCGGAGTTTCACCGGGTCAGCGGACGCATTGCTGCGTCCGGTCGCGGACTTTACCGCCAGTGGGGAATTTCACCCCGCCCTGAAGACATCGTATCCAGTTGTCGCTTTGCATTATACAATAGGCCAGGGGAAAATGCAAGACCTAATTTTTACAAAGAGACGAAAGGGCCTGACAGGGGTGAGACGACAGCCGCATTCGGCAATTTATGGACAATTTGAAAAACTTTGTCTTACCCTCTATGCAAACGGTAAAAAATATATTAAAATAAGCTTAAGAAAAAAGACAGGAGTGGTTCAAACATGGAGAAGCCCAAATTTAAGCGTGTGCTTTTGAAGATCAGCGGCGAGGCCCTGGCGGGAGACGCGTCCAGAGGTTTGGACTTTCACGTCATCGGCCAGGTGTGCGATGTCATCAAGCGGTGTGTGGAACTGGGCGTGCAGGTGGGCGTCGTGGTAGGCGGCGGCAACTTCTGGCGCGGACTCAAGGACGGCGGGGACGCTATGGAGAGGGTCCGGGCCGACCACATGGGCATGCTGGCCACCGCCATCAACGCCCTGGCCGTGGCCGACGTGCTGGAACAGAAGGGGGTGGAGGTCCGGGTGCAGACCGCTATCGCCATGCAGGCCGTGGCTGAGCCCTACATTCGCTCCAAGGCCATTCGCCACCTGGAGAAGGGCCGGGTAGTCATCTTCGGCTGCGGCACGGGCAATCCCTTCTTCTCCACTGACACCGCCGCCGTGCTGCGGGCTGCCGAGATCGACGCCGACGTGATCCTGCTGGCCAAGAATATCGACGGCGTCTATTCCGCTGACCCCAAGCTGGACCCAACTGCCACCAAGTACGATGCCATCTCCTACGACGAGGTTCTCGCCCAGCACCTGAAGGTGATGGACTCTACCGCCACCTCCCTGTCCATGGACAACAAGATTCCCGTTCTCCTCTTCGCCCTGAAGGATCCGGAAAACATCATCCGGGCGGTGATGGGGGAGACCATCGGGACCATTGTGGGATAAAAAATCAGAAAGGAAGTAATGACCATGAGCCCTGAGATCGTAAGCTATGACGAGAGAATGAACAAGACCATCGAGGTAGTCAAGAGCAATTTCGCCGCCGTCCGGGCGGGCCGGGCCAACGCCGGTGTGCTGGACCGGATTACCGTGGAGTACTACGGCGCCCCCACGCCCCTGAATCAGGTGGCCAACATCGGTTCCCCCGATCCCCGGACCTTGACCATCCAGCCCTACGACATGTCCCTGCTCAAGGCCATTGAAAAGGCGATCCAAACCTCTGATCTGGGCATCAACCCCCAGAATGACGGTCGTGTGATCCGCCTGTCCTTCCCCCAGCTCACCGAGGAGCGCCGCAAGGAGCTGACCAAGCAGGTGCGCAAGTACGGCGAGGAGGGCAAGGTGGCCCTGCGCAACATCCGCCGAGACGCCATGGATGACATCAAGAAAAAGACCAAGAAGTCCGAGCTCACCGAGGACGACCAGAAGAAGCTGGAGAAGGAGCTCCAGGACCTGACTGACAAACGCTGCAAGGACATCGACGACCTCACCGCCAAAAAGGAAAAGGAACTGATGGCGGTATAAATCTGCTCCGGACAGGAGGTAGATGGGAATGAATGAGGTTATGACCGAGAAGGAGACGGCAACTGCTTTGATCGAAGAATATACCAAGCTGCAAAGGATTAAGGCGACCCCAAACCGGGATGAAGAGATCGACTATCAGATCAAAACAGCAAAAGCTAAGCTGGAGGCTCTGGGTATTGTAACTGAAAACCTGGATAAATAAATGCTGGCCCCCTTTCAAAAGGGGGCCTTTGAATGGAACGATAAACCGACAAAGGAGCGACCGCAATGGCTCTCTTCTCAAAAAAACCGGCGGTCCGGGACGAGGTGGATTTTTCCCGCCTGCCCCGGCACATTGCCATCATCATGGACGGCAACGGCCGGTGGGCAAAAAAACGCGGCCTGCCCCGAACGGCGGGCCACGCCGCCGGGGCGGAGACCTTCCGCACCATCGCCACTTACTGCAAGGACATCGGACTGGACTATCTCACCGTCTACGCCTTCTCCTCCGAGAACTGGAAGCGGCCGGAGGAGGAGGTGGGGACCATTATGAGTCTGCTGAAGAAGTATCTGCTGGAGGCGATCAGCCGGATGGAGAGAGACAAGGTGAAGATGGAGTTCTTCGGCGATCTGTCCCCCCTGACACCGGAGCTGCGGGAGCTGTGTGAGAGAACCCGGGAGATTTCCCGGCACTATGAGGGCTGTCAGGTGAACGTCTGCCTCAACTACGGCGGACGGGACGAACTGGTTCGGGCTGCCAAGGCCTTTGCCCGGGACTGCGCAGAGGGAAAGGGCGACCCAAACCACCTGACGGAGGAGAAGTTCAGCGGTTATCTCTACTCCGGAGGGGTGCCTGATCCGGACCTGATCATCCGTACCAGCGGAGAGCTGCGGCTGTCCAACTTTTTGCTGTGGCAGGCGGCTTATTCGGAGTTCTATATTACAGATGTGCTGTGGCCTGACTTCTCCAAGGAGGAGCTGCACCGGGCCATCGCTTCCTATCAGAGCCGGGAACGCCGGTTTGGAGGTGTGTAATTTGGCAACCCGCATTATTGTGGGCCTGGCCCTGGGCCCGGCCTTTCTGGCGGCCCTCTTTCTTCTGCCACCCATTCCCCTGGCGGTGATTGTGGCGTTCATTGCGGGGATGGCCTGCTTTGAGCTGCTGCGGGCGGCGAAGGTGGCCCATCACAATGGCATGTACATTACTGCCGTCCTGGCCGCCGTCCTCATTCCGTTGGGCCACGCACTGGGCCATGGCAGCTGGACCACCCGGGCGGTGGCGATCCTGCTGATGGCGACCTTGTTTCTCCCAGCCCTGGGGCGCTACGGCACCGGAGGCGAGATTCGTTTTGAGAACATCATTGTTTGTCTGTTTGGGGGAATCGGTATCTCCCTGTTCCTATCTGCCCTGGTGGAGCTCAAACGGTTTGACAACGGACAGTTCTATGTGCTTCTCCCGGTAATCTGTGCCTTCACCACCGATATTGGGGCCTATTTTTTTGGCGTCTTTCTGGGAAAGCATCGGGGGATCACTCAGGTCAGCCCCAACAAGTCCCTGGAGGGCTATGTGGGCGGCATCCTGTCCGGATGCCTGTTCATGCTGGTTTATGGGCTGCTGGTTCAGAATTTTGGCGGCCTGCCCGTAAAGCTGCCTGTGATGGCTCTCTACGGCCTGCTGGGCAGCGCCATCACCGAGATTGGGGATCTCTCCTTCTCTCTCATCAAGCGGCAGTGCGCCGTGAAGGACTACGGTACCCTCCTCCCCGGCCACGGGGGCATGCTGGACCGATTTGACTCCACCATCTTCGCCGCGCCCATGCTGCTGCTGCTGGTGGAGATTCTGCCGGCGTTTTAGGATGCCAGGGCGGAAAGTACCTCTTGACGAAGGGATAATCCAAAGAGATAATAGGCGTGGACATACCGGGCAAGATAGGTGGAAAGGTCCTCGTCAAAGGCGTTGGCCTCCTCTGTTCCCAGCTGCGCCTCCAGGCGTTTCAGATGGGCGTTGTAGCGGCTTTCCGCCTCCCGGAACTCGGGAAGCTGGTTGCAGAAGTGATAAATTTGCTCGGGGATGTACGGGTTGTCGAGAAAGAGAGTTTTAATCATATCGTTCATAGAAAGCAACTCCTTTATATGAGGAAATAACTCGCCTCCATTATAGGCGAGTTATACCCTCGTGTCAAGGGGCTGGAGGTAATTATGGCAAGTTTTTCGGAACGACTGCGAGGATTGAGAAAAGAACGAGGGTTGAAGCAGAAAGAAATGGCGGAAATCTGCGGGTTGAAGGTAAGAAGTTATCAACAGTACGAATATAATGAAAATTATCCAACTGTTCCCGGCCTGGTCTTTCTGGCCGACTATTTCGGTGTCAGCCTGGATTACCTGATGGGGCGGAAGGACGAGCGCACATAGGGGCGGTCTGTGGCCGTCCGGATGGAAAGGAACGCAAGCTATGAGCAGAAAAATCACAGTGTTAGGTTCTACCGGCTCCATCGGGCGGCAGTCATTAGAGGTGATTGCCGCCTGCGGCATGGAGGCGGTGGCCCTGGCGGCCAACTCCAGTGTTAAGCTGATGGAGGAGCAGGCCCGAACCTTCAGGCCGTCCATTGTCGCTCTGGCGGACGAACGCGCCGCCGCCGATCTGCGGGTGCGTCTGGCGGACACCAATGTTCACGTCCTCAGCGGACTGGAGGGGGTGCTGGAGGCGGCCACCATCTCCAGCGCCGACACGGCGATCGCCGCCCTGGTGGGCATGGTGGGTCTGCGGCCCACCCTGGCCTCCATCCGGGAGGGCAAGCGGGTGTGTCTGGCCAACAAGGAGACCCTGGTGTGTGCCGGCCCCCTGGTGCTGGAGGAGGCCGCCGACTATGGGGCCAAAATATACCCCGTGGACTCGGAGCACTCCGCCCTGTTCCAGTGCCTGGAGGCCAACCGGGACCGGGGAGAGGTCAAGCGGCTCATCCTCACCTGCTCCGGCGGGCCCTTCTATGGCAGAAAGCGGGAGGAACTGGCTGATATAACAGTGGAGGACGCCCTGCGCCACCCCAACTGGTCCATGGGGGCCAAAATCACCGTGGACTCCGCCACCCTGATGAACAAGGGGTTGGAGGTCATCGAGGCCATGCACCTGTACCGGATGCCGGCGGAAAAAATTTCTGTGGTGATTCATCGGGAGAGTATCATTCACTCTCTGGTGGAATACTGTGATAATGCCATGATTGCCCAGATGGGGGCGCCGGACATGCGGTTGCCCATTCAGTATGCGCTGACCTACCCCAAACGGGTGGCCGGGCCGTCCACGCCGCTGGACCTGTGGAACTGCGGGCCCCTTACCTTTGACTCTCCCGACCTGGAGGCTTTCCCCTGCCTGACTCTGGCCCTGAAGGCGGCCGAAACAGGCGGCACCGCCGGAGCCATCCTCAACGGCGCCAACGAGGCGGCAGTGGGGCTGTTTTTGGAGGGGAAAATCGGCTTCCTGGACATCCCCGCTAGGGTGGAGAAGGCCATGGCCCAAGTCAAGGCGGTGCAGAACCCCACCATGCAGGATATTCTGAACGCAGACAAGGCGGCGCGGGAAATCGTTCTGTAGGGGCGGATCTTATCCGCCCTTACACTCAGGTTCCCCAAAGAAAATTGGAAACAACACATTTTTGGAGGTCCCTATTCTATGCTCTATATCATCATTGCGGTTCTGATTTTTGGCATTCTGGTGGCCACCCACGAGCTGGGCCACTTCGCTTCGGCCAAGCTGCTGGGGGTGAAGGTGAACGAGTTCTCCGTGGGCATGGGACCCGCTCTGCTCAAGTGGGAGAAAGGGGAAACCCTTTATAGCCTGCGCCTGCTCCCCATCGGCGGCTTCTGCGCCATGGAGGGCGAGGACGGCGGCTCTGCCGACCCCCGTTCCTTTGAGAGGGTATCCTGGTGGCGGAAGGTTGTGATTTTGTGCGCTGGCGCCGCTATGAACTTTCTCACCGGTCTGGTGATCATTGCCATTCTCTATGCCCCGGCCACCGGCTTCCGGGCGGAGGTCTATGGCGGACCCATTGAGGGTTACGGCACCGAGAACTGCGGCCTTGTGGCCGGGGACCGGTTCCTGTCCGTGGACGGCCACCGGGTGCTGGTCTACGGCAACGCCCGTTTCTATCTGGACCGGGCAGGGGAGACCCTCGACTTTGTGGTGCAGCGTGGCGCAGAGAGGGTGGAGCTGAAGGACGTCCACCTGCCCTATCAGGAGAGAATCGACGAGAACGGCCATTTTACCCGCCTGCGGGGGATGACCATGGCTGTGACAGCCGACACGACAAACTTCTTCGGCAAACTTCTCTACGCCTGGAATACCGCCCTTGATTTTGTGCGCACAGTTTGGATCAGTCTGGGCGACCTGGTCACCGGGGCGGTGGGCCTGCGGGATCTGTCCGGGCCGGTGGGCATCGTGGATATGATGGGGGAGGTGGGCAGTCAGTCCCCCACCCTCTTTGACGCGGTGTGGAATTTGGGCTACCTGGCCGCCCTGATTGCCGTCAACCTGGCGGTGATGAACCTGCTCCCTCTGCCCGCTCTGGACGGGGGCCGGGTGTTTTTCCTGCTGATCAACGGCCTTCTCTATGGGCTGTTTCGGAAAAAGATCGACGCCCGCTACGAGGGCTACGTCCATCTGGCCGGCCTGGCCGCCCTGATGTGCCTGATGCTGGCGGTCACCCTCAGCGACGTGGGCAAGCTGCTTGGGAGGTAACTATGACAAAACAGATCAACGTGGGCGGTGTCCTCATCGGCGGGGGCGCCCCCGTTACCATCCAGTCCATGACCAACACCCCCACTCAGGACGTGACCGCTACCGTGGACCAGATTAAAAAGCTGGCTGCCGCCGGGTGCGAGATCGTCCGTGTGGCCGTCCCCGACCTGGAGGCCGCCCGGGCGGTGGGGAAAATCAAAGAGGCTAGCCCAATACCGGTTGTAGTGGACATCCACTTTGATTACAAATTGGCCCTGGAGGCCATCGCCGCCGGGGCGGACAAGGTGCGCATCAACCCGGGCAACATCGGCGGGGAGGACCGGGTGAAGGCGGTGGCGGAGGCCTGCCGGCGACATCATGTCCCCATTCGCGTGGGGGTCAACGGCGGCTCCCTGGAAAAGCCCATTTTGGCCAAACACGGAAAAATCTGTCCCGAGGCCATGGTGGAATCCGCCTTTGGTCACATTAAGCTGCTGAATAAGTTTGACTTTGACGACATCTGTATCTCGCTGAAGTCCTCCAGCGTACCGGTTACCATGAGAGCCTATCAGCTGATGAGAGAGGCCAGCGATTACCCCTTACATATCGGCGTCACCGAGGCAGGCACCGTGCGCATGGGCACCCTGAAATCCGCCGTGGGCATCGGCGGCCTGCTGGCCCTGGGGATCGGCGACACCATGCGGGTGTCCCTGTCCGCCGACCCGGTGGAGGAGGTCTACGCCGCCGGGGAAATTCTAAAAGCCGCCGGCGTGCGGCGGGAGGGCCCGGAGCTGGTGAGCTGCCCCACCTGTGGCCGGACGAAAATCGACCTGATCGCCCTGGCCAACCAGGTGGAGGAACGGCTGAAATCGGTGGACAAGCCCATCACCGTGGCCGTTATGGGTTGCGCCGTCAACGGCCCCGGCGAGGCCCGGTCTGCCGACTGCGGCATTGCCGGGGGAGCCGGCGAGGGCCTGCTGTTCCAAAAGGGGGAGATTGTGAAGAAGGTCCCCCAGGACCGGCTGGTGGATGAGCTGTTCCGACTCATTGAGACACTGTAAAGGAGATCCGTTTCATGTCCCAGAAGATACCGTTTTTGCAGATGTTTGCTGCCCTGCGCCAGTGGACCGAGCTGTCCAATGGGGTGGAGGGCTGGCTGATTGTGTCCGCCGCCATTGACAAATACAGCCGCAGCGCCAAAATTGTGGTGGAGGGGGCGTACGGGGCGGGACCTAACCTCATCGCCCAGGCGGAGGACACCCTGTGCCGGGCCTACGGCCTGAACAACGTCAAAATCGAGGCGGCTCCTGCCCCGGAATCATCTGTAGGGCGCGACGACCCCGGCGTGCCACCCTTACATACCCCTGCGCCGTCCAATACAGATACCGTTTCTGAAAAGCGGCGGGCCGAGGTTGTCCCGCCCTGCGTACCGTCCGCAGACGAGTCCGACGCCTTCGCCCGCACCGAGGCGATCCGAAAGGCAGCCCTGAAGAAGAGCGCCCGGCCCACCGCCGCCCCGCCCAAGAAGGAGAAAAAGCCCCAGGGGAAGGCCATCTTCGGCAAGGCCATTTCCAAGGCCCCCACCCCCATCGGGGAGCTGGAGCTGGACATGGGCATGGTGGTGGTAGAGGGGGACGTCTTCGCCATCGACAACCGGGAGCTGAAAAAACGGAGGGCCTGGGTGGTGGCCTTCGACATGACCGACTACACCGGCTCCATCCGGGTGAACAAGTTCTTCCCCGGGGACGAGGGCAAGCCCCTGGTGGACGGCATCAAAAAGGGGATGCACGTCAAGGTTCAGGGCCGCCTGAACATGGACCGGTTTTACGGCGACATGGTGCTGGAGCCGGTGGCCGTCACCACGGCGGAGAAGAAGCTGAAGGAGGACACCGCCGAGGAGAAGCGGGTGGAGCTCCACCTCCACACCACCATGTCCGCCATGGACGCCCTCACCAGCGTGGGCCCCAAGCTGGGCCCGGACAAAAATGTGGTCAAGCGGGCGGAGGCCTGGGGACACCCGGCCATCGCCATCACTGACCACGGGGTGGCCCAGTCCTTCCCAGACGCCTGGCACTCGGCCAAGAAGATCAAGATTTTGTACGGCGTGGAGGCCTACTTCATCAACGACGTGGACGACCGGGTGGCCGTCCACGGCCAGACGGACGCCTCCTTCGGCAGCGAGATTGTCTGCTTCGACATTGAGACCACCGGACTGAATAAAAAGCATGAGGTCATCATCGAGATTGGCGCAGTGGTGCTGAAAAATGGGGAGATTACCGATCGGTTCAATACCTTTGTCTCCCCGGGGCGCATTCTGTCCCCGGAGATTATCCGCCTCACCGGCATCACCGACGAGATGCTGGAGGGGGCCCCCTCCCAGGAGGAGGCCATCCGCGCCTTTCTGGCCTTCGCCGGGGACCGGCCCCTGGCCGCCCACAACGCCGACTTTGACATGGGCTTCATCGCCGCCGGGTGCAGGAAGTATGGAATTTCTTTCCATAATCCCTCGGTGGACAGCCTGATTCTGGCCCAAAACCTTCTCCCTGAGCTGGGCAAGTACAAGCTGGATATTGTGGCGGAGCACTTGCACCTGCCCGCCTTCAACCACCACCGGGCCAGCGACGACGCGGCCACAGTGGCCTACATGCTGCCCCACTTTTTCCGGATGCTGGAGACGGCCGGACTGCACAATCTGTCTGAGGTCAACCCCTACATGACCACCCTCCGGGGAAAGGGGAAGGCCAAGCGCCAGCCCAAGCACCTCATCGTGCTGGCCAAGAACCAGACCGGCCTGCGGAATCTGTACAAGCTGGTGTCCCTGGCCCACCTGGAGCACTTCAAGCGCTACCCCATCATGCCCAAGTCCCTGATTAACGAAAACCGGGAGGGGCTTATCATGGGCTCCGCCTGCGAGGCGGGGGAGCTGTTCCGGGCCCTCACCGAGGGCAAGGACTGGGAGGAGCTTAAGCGCATTGCCTCCTGGTACGACTATCTGGAGATTCAGCCCATCTGCAACAACATGTTCATGCTCCGCAAGGGGCTGGTGCGCTCTGAGGAGGAGCTGCGGGATTTCAACCGGGACATCGTCCGCCTGGGGGAGGAGCTGGGCAAGCCGGTGTGCGCCACCGGGGACGTTCACTTCCTGGACCCGGAAGACGAAATTTACCGCCACATTCTTCTGGCCTCCAAGGGCTTTGAGGACGCGGACGAGGATTTGCCCATCTACTTCAAGACCACCGACGAGATGCTCCGGGAGTTTGCTTACCTGGGGAAGGAGAAGGCCCGGGAGGTGGTGGTTACCAACACCAACCTGATTGCCAGCTGGTGCGACCCCATCGAGCCGCTGCCCCAGGGCCTGTTCGCCCCCAAGCTGGAGGACTCCGACGGGGAGCTGAAGCGCCTCGTCTGGGGCAAGGCCCATGAGCTCTATGGAGAGAACCCGCCCCAAATTGTGGTGGACCGCATTGAAGCGGAGCTGGGGGACATAATCCGGTGTAAGTACGACGTGATCTACATGTCCGCTCAAAAGCTGGTGCAGAACTCCCTGGAACACAGCTACCTGGTGGGCTCCCGGGGGTCGGTGGGCTCGTCGCTGGTAGCCTTCATGTCGGGGATCACTGAGGTGAACTCCCTGCCCGCCCACTACCGCTGTCCCAACTGCAAGCACACCGACTTCGACTACGCCGCAGACCCGGATCACCCTTACGGCTGCGGGGCGGATATGCCCGACGCAGTCTGCCCTGTCTGCGGGGCCAAGTACGTAAAGGACGGCTTCAATATCCCCTTCGAGACCTTTTTGGGCTTCGGCGGTGACAAGGTGCCCGATATCGATCTGAATTTTTCCGGGGAATACCAGTCCAGCGCCCACAAATACACCTTTGAGCTCTTCGGCCAGACCCACGTGTTCCGGGCGGGGACCATCGGCACAGTGGCGGAGAAGACCGCCTTCGGCTATGTGAAGAAGTACCTGGAGGAGAAGGGCAAGGTGGCCTCCAAGGCGGAGGAGAACCGCCTGGCTATCGGCTGCACCGGGGTGAAACGGACCACCGGCCAGCACCCCGGCGGCATGGTGGTTATCCCCCAGGACAAGGAAATTTACGACTTCTGCCCCGTCCAGCACCCCGCCGACGACCCCAACAGCGACATCATCACCACCCACTTTGAATACCACTCCATGGAGTCCAACCTCTTAAAGCTGGACATGCTGGGCCACGACGATCCCACCATGATCCGCATGCTGGAGGTGCTGACCGGGGTAAACGCTCGGGAGATTCCTCTGGATGACCCGGACACCATGTCCCTGTTTTCTTCCTCCAAGGCCCTGGGCTACGAGAACGACAAAATTCTGGGTCCCACCGGGGGCACCGCCATTCCGGAGTTCGGCACCTCCTTTGTCCGGGGGATGCTGGAGGAGACTCAGCCCAATCAGTTTGACATTCTGGTGCGGCTGTCCGGCTTTTCCCACGGCACCGACGTGTGGCTTGGCAACGCACGGGATATTATCCTCTCGGGCACTGCCAAGGTCAACGAGGCCATCGGCTGCCGGGACGATATTATGCTCTTTCTCATCTCCAAGGGGATGCCGCCCAAGCGGTCGTTCAAGATTATGGAGGCTGTCCGAAAGGGCCGAGGCCTGCCCGACGGGGCGGAGGAGGAGATGCGGGCCGCCGGGGTGCCCGACTGGTACATCGGTTCCTGCAAGAAGATTGCCTACCTCTTTCCCAAGGCCCACGCCGTGGCCTATGTGATGATGGCCTTCCGCATCGCCTGGTTCAAGGTCCACCGCCCCCTGGCCTTCTACGCCGCCTACTTCTCCATCCGGGCCAAGGCCTTTGACGAGGCCTTCATGTGCCGGGGCATGGACGTGTGCCAGCGGAAAATGCGGGAGATTGTGGCCAAGGACAAGGAGGCCACCGCCGTGGAGCAGGACATGCTCACCACCCTGGAGGTGTGCTACGAGTTCTACCTCCGGGGCTTCCAGTTCGACCGCATGGATATCTACCGCTCCCAGGCCGTCCACTTCACCGTGGACGAGGAGAAGGGCACCCTGCGCCCGCCCTTCGTGTCGGTGGCGGGGCTGGGAGAGACTGCCGCCATCTCCCTGGCCGAGCAGCGGGAGGGAAAGCAGTTTATCTCCATCGAGGAGGTGTCCGCCGCCTGCCCCAAGGTGTCCAAGACCCATATCCAGCTGCTGAAGGAAGCCGGCGCCTTCGGCGACCTGCCCGAGACCAGCCAGATGGATTTGTTTTCCATGTTTGGATAAAATAAGCCGCCGTCACATTTTCGTGACGGCGGCTTTAAAATGTTGCTGAAAGTGTATCAGCGGAAGCGGTGCGCAATGCCGCTCTGCTTCATAATTGCGTTTGCGGTATGGCGGGACTTGATTTTGCTGTCTACTGTGATGTGGCGTTTGGTGAGAGGACTATACCAAATATCATGGTCGCCCTTTCCCCGCCGCACAAAGACACAGCCATTTAAAGATAAGATATCCCGAACCATTTTTTCATATTCTGACATCAGATTGCTACCTGTTCATGCCGGTAAGAGACAAAATTCAAGCGCAGGGGGGAGCAGGAGGTACCATTAAGCTGAAGCATTTCAGGGATTGCGAAGCGCAGCTTTTCAATCAGTGCGTCACAGGAGCCGGATTCCATCACCAGACCGGGCACATCGTCGCTTTCAGCGACCCAAACGAGCGCCTCCGGGTCCCAAGTCATTTTAATCAATAATTCCATAACTGCCTCCGTTTTCCTCCGTGTTGGCGGTGATTGTTTTCATACTTCTAGGTTAAGCTACACCAAAAAGGTTGTCAAGCAAAATTTATCAAAATCAGCCGCCGCCACGTTTTCATGACGGCGGATTCAAGCTGTTACTGCCTTGTCTTATTAACTTCTTCCAGGGATTTCAGGAAGGCTTTTTCCTCCTTGGAACCGCCTGACTGTACTTGAGGCGCGGCGGCGGCCAGGGCCTCGCAGCACCGCTTGGCCTCGCTTTTGCGGGCGAAGGTAGGGAAGGCGATCAGCCGGGTGGAGTCGTAGATGTTGACATCGTAGGAGGTGGCGACCACCTTGCTGCTGGTATGGACCTTTTTGATCCAAAAAACGCCCTGGAGACTGCGCAGCAAAATGGCCTGATCCCCAATCAAAACCCAGGTGCGGCCTAGATCAACATTGCCGAAGGTCTGGCCTCCGGCTAAATCTTTGTCCACCAGGGCGAACAGCTCCGGGACAGGAAGGCTGGACTGGTCTGCTGGGACCTGGGCACGGATAGACTGGATCAGGTTGCTGTTTTCTACGTCGGCGCCGATGGCCAGGCGTTTTTTGCGGTGGATACGGGCGCCCCAGACAAAGCAGATTCCGATGAAGAGGAAGCCCGCACCGAAAAACAGCGATATGATTACGCCGCCGACTCCAAAGGATGCCCACTCAAAGATCGACATGTATCCCAGCATACACAGAAGGATTATGCCGACCAGCGCGAAGGGGACGGCGCATATGTACATAATAATTTCTGATACCGTACCACCCTTTTCTTTTTTCAGATGTTTTTCACAGTAGCCCATTCGTTTCAATCCCTTCTTTATTTTACCGCAGCTCCGGGGGCGTTCGCCGTCCCCGAGAGCTGGGGAAACAAAAATGCCGTGCAGGTGCAAAGCCTACACAGCAAGGAAGAATCTTGGCAACACGACCACACGAATACCACAACAAACCAGACCCTTTACAAAAAGGACCGTCCGTCGTATAATATCCATGCGGTGCGGCCGATGGCCGTTGTGTAGGTGAGAGCTATTCACCTGTGCAGGCTTTGCGGGTGTTGGCGCACCCATAAAGCTGCCGCATTTTTGTTTTCGACGCTATTATAGCAGAAACTGACATGCTTTGCAAGAGTCATTACAAATGCTTCCCGTGGGGCGGTATGTTTTAAAAAAATTAAAAATTTATCCCTTGACTGGGATGGAACAAGTGAGTAAAGTAGATAGGTAAAACAGGTAATTTTGGGGGTTGATTCCAATGGGTTATACAGGCAGGCGGATGAGTGGCAGCCGAAGCCACTCCCGGCGCGGCGAGGCTGCGGTGCTGATGCAGACGCTGGAACGGGTGCTGCTGTTTCCGGCGCTTCTTCTCTACCTGGAGCTGGTGCTGCACATCTACATGAAGACCTCCCTGGCCTACGCCCCGGTGTATGTGGCGTTCAGCTTTGCGGCGGGCTTTTTTCTCTCCTGCCTCACCCTGGCCTGGCCGCCGAAGGTGAACGGTATGCTGTCCAAGGTGCTGGCGGTGGGTATTTCGCTCATTTACGCGGTGGAGATCATCGCCAAGACCATCCTCCAGACCTACTATGGCCCCAGCGCCCTGGGGGTTGCGGCGGGCAATAGACTCACCGACTACTCTGATGTAATTATCTCCACGGTGATCCACTCCATCCCCATCATCCTGATCCTGCTGCTGCCCTCCATCCTGCTGTGCATTTTCGGGGCGGGCTTTCCGGGCTTTGACCGGTTTGACATCCGGTTTGCCGGCCTGGTGCTGGGGGGTTGCGTGCTGTGCCACATTTTGGGGGTCGGCGTCACCCTGCTGCCCTGGAAGGGAGACATCACTCCCGCTATGCTGTACAAAATGGACACCAATGTGGATGACCAGGTGGAGCAGCTGGGCCTTCTCACCATGCTGCGGCTGGACGTGAAGCACATGATCTTCCCGGTGAAGAACACCATGGGCGATGACTTCAGCGACATCGGAGCCCTGACTCCTCCGGACTCCTCCTCCGCCGGGGACACCGGGGACAACTCCCAGACAGCAGACCCCGCGCCAGTGGTGGATACCTCCCCCAACGTGATGGACGTGGACCTGGCCGCCTTGGCCGAGAACGGGAAGAACGACGACGTAAAATGGCTGGCCAGCTACTTCAATAGCGTCACCCCCACCCGGAAGAACCAGTATACCGGCATGTTTGAGGGGTACAACGTGATCGAGGTTGTGATTGAGGGCTTCTCCGGCTACGCCATCGACCCCCAGCTTACCCCCACGCTGTATAAGCTGACCCACGAGGGCTTCGTCTTCAACAACTACTACACCGCCCTCCACTACACCAGCACCTCCAACGGTGAGTGCCAGACCCTGCTGGGCCTCTACCCCAAGAACGGCAACCCCATCACCATGAAGCGCACCGGCGAGGTGAAGTTTAAGGAGAACGGCCAGAGTGTAGGCTTCGACGCCTACCTCACCCTGCCCCAGCAGCTGAAGCGGGCGGGCTACAACGTGCTGGGCTACCACGCCAACTCCGAGATGTACGGCCGCAAGGCCTCCCACACCAACCTGGGCTACGACTGGCGCCAGTTTGGAGACGGCTTCGAGGGACTGGAGCTGAAAAATGACGGCGGCCTGCAGTGGCCCCAGCGGGACACGGTGATGGTGGAAGCCAGTGTGGACAACTATTTGGGCAGCGACACCCCCTTCCACGTCTATTACCTGACCATCAGCGGCCATATGCCCTACTCCAACAACCGCATCGTGGCCCCCTACCGGGACACCGTCCGGGCCCTGCCCTACAGCGAGACCACCCAGAACTATGTGGCCACCGTTATGGAGGTGGACCGGGCCCTGGAGCTGCTGCTCCAGAAGCTGGAGGCGGCGGGCAAGCTGGACAAGACCCTCATTGTGGCCACCGGCGATCACATCCCCTACTTCAATGTGGACACCCTGGAGGAGCTGTCCGGCCAGACCTTTGGCAGTTCCGAGGCCATGGAGCATCTGGACGAGAAGAATATCAACTTTGACGTGTACAAAAATTCCCTGATCCTCTGGTCGGCCAGCATGGAGGAGCCGGTGGTGGTGGATAAGCCCTGCTGCCAGGTGGATATTCTGCCCACTGTTTCCAACCTGCTGGGACTGGAGTACGACTCCCGGATGCTGGCGGGCAGCGACATCCTGTCCGATAGTGAGGGCCTGGTGGTCTTCACCTCCACCTGCTGGATGACCGACCGGGGCTTTTACAACCGCTTCACCCAGGAGTTCACCCCGGCGGAGGGGGTCACTATGACCGCCGAGGAACAGGAGAGCTACGTCTCCGCCATGAAGAAGCTGGTGAACTACAAGCTGAGCGCCACCCCGATGATTGTGGAGAACAACTTCTATCATGAGGCGTTCGGAGGGTGACCTCTTGCCTCCCCTCACAAAACAGTTGCTTTTTTTCAATGGAGTGCTATAATAGAACCAACCTCAGATGGGCAGACTGAGAAGAAAACTGCCCAATCGGAAAGGAGTGTTATTTATGAGTTTTGATCCCTATGAATTCGACCGCGGCTATGCCTCCAGCCAGGGGGACACCCTGGGGCAGTACACGGCCAAGACCTTTTTGTGGATGGTGCTGGGTTTGCTGGTCACCTTCGGGGTGGCGGTGGGCTGCTGGCTCACAAATGCCACACTTTACGCTGTGTACTATATTCCCTATGTCCACCTGATTGTGCTGATTGCTACGCTGGTGATCTCCTTCACCATGGTTCACCGCCTGGAGAAGATGGCGGTGGGGACGGCCATCGGCCTGTTTGTGCTGTTCTCGGCCCTGTTCGGTTTCACCCTGTCCATCTATCTGCTGGCCTTTCATGTGACCTCTATTGTACTGTGCTTCCTGCTCACCGCCGTCTATTTCGGCGCGCTGGCGGCCTACGGCTTTTTCACCAAGCGGGACCTGTCCGGCCTGCGGACCATCCTGTTTTCCGGGCTGGGCTTCCTCATTGTTTTTGGACTGCTGTCCATGTTTATCCCTGGCTTACAGATGTTCGACCGGGTGGTCTGCCTCATTGGCATCGCCCTCTTCCTGGGCTACACTGCCTACGACACCCAGAAGATCCGCGCCTTCTACCACTACTACTCCGCCTCCCCCGACATGCTGGCCAAGGCCTCCATCTTCTCCGCCCTCCAGCTGTATCTGGACTTTATCAACCTGTTCCTGTACCTGCTGCGCTTCCTGGGCAACAAGCGCAACTGACATAAACGGCACAGCGGTCGCTCCATTTCGGAGCGGCCGCTGTTTTGCTTTGTAGGGGCGGCCTGTGGCCGCCCGCGATCATGTCTGCTTCCCCGTGACGGGCGGCCACAGGTTGCCCCTCTGTGCTGCTGAAAGAACGGGCCGCCGAGGGCGGCGGCCCCTACTCTTGAGGGAAACTGGAAGCGGCGGTGTCCTCCTCCGGGGCAGTGTCCACCCCGAAAGCGGGCAGCTTCTGCTGGGGCAGCTCCTCGGGGAGCTGCTCCAGGTCGTAGCGGGCCCCGTCGTACCAGGGCTCCTCGGCGATGGGGGCCTTGGGGTCCTCCCCTTCGGGGACGGTGACCCCGCCGGGCATGATGTCGTGGCTCACCGGCTCCTCCCCCTCGGGGATGACAGACGGCTCATCGGCGGCAATGTCCACGCTGCTGACCCGCCGGCCCACCCGGACCAGAATGGCGTCGTCGTCGGGGTCCAGCTTGGCCAGGAGGGCCAGGGCCTCGTCGGTAACCTCGGGCAGGGTCAGCTCCAGCCGGTTGAGCTCCTCGTTCGTGCCGCAGATGAATCCCAGGCCCAGGTCGTAATACAGGGCGTCGCAGATCTTTTCTTGCAGATCAAGCAGGTGGGCCAAAGAGTACTTGACATCGGTGAAGGCGATCCGGTCGCTGCCTGTCCACTCTAACACCTGCAGCTCCAGAGACTTGTCCCCGGGGTCCTGACTCTCCACCAGACAGACCACCAGCGTGCCGGTGTTGTCAATATATGCCCCGCCGTACCAGTCGGGGTGGGAGCGAGTGAAGGGGGCAAGCTTATCATAGGCCTGCATGGCCTCCTCCTGGGTGGAGACGTCCCCAACATAGGCCCCGCCGGGCAGGTCGCCGGTGTTGTGGGACTGAGTGTGGTCCAGGATATCGCCTGTGTAGGTTTCCTCATTGCGGTCGATGACACCCAATGAGTCGTTTTCCCCGCCGCTTCCGAGGCCGAGATCATAGACAGTTCCGTTCTCCGTGGTATAGACATCCGCGTCCTCCGCCGTCACATAGCTGTGGAGTTTGGTCTCCAGAATACTGGGACGGAAGTTTTGAAGGATGTGCTCCCAGCTTGGGTATTGAGAGGCGCCCAACACCCCGACGGCCAGCACCGCGCAGGCAGCGATGACTCCGTACTTTTTCCAGGGGACGGGCCGCTTTTTTGCCGGCTGGGTCAGCTGTTCGGTGAGGGCCGCCCGGACCTCGGGGGAGGGGGTCATCTGCTTCTGCATGGAATCAAATAATTCCTTATTCATCGAAAAATTCTCCTTTCAGCTTCTCTCGGAGCTGTTCCCGGCCCCTTGTCAGCCGCATCCGGACGGCCCCGGGGCGTATTGCCAGCACTTTGGCGATCTCCCGGGTGGACAGCTCCTGGAAGTAAAACAGATAGATGGGCAGGCGGTAGTCCTCGGCCAGGGTTTGCAGCGCCTCCCACACCCGGTTTTCCTCGGACTCCCGGAACTGGACGGGTGCGTCCTCCCTCTCCGACAGGGGGACAGTCTTCCGCTTCCAGCTGGAGGCCGTCACCCGCCGGGACTGGTTGACGGTGGTGCGCAGCAGCCAGGCCTTCCGGTGCTCCTCGTCCCGGAAAGTCTTGCCGCACTGGCAGTAGGCCAAAAATACCTCCTGAAATACGTCGTCGGCGTCGGCCCGATTGCCCGTCCGGGCCAGGGCCAGGCCGTACACCGTGTTCTGATAGCGGTCTATGATCGAATCCATCTCACCGCCCGCGCGCAGCGGCAGAGTCTCCATACGCAAGACCTCCTTTCACCTATAACTCAAAGCTGGAGGGGGAAATGTCACAGAGATAAAAAACTTTCTTCCCATTCTACCACACTTGTGCTATACTTATTATGTATTATTGTGAGTAGGGGTCGGCCCCTGGGCGACCCGCACACGGGCAAAGTAGGCCGCCGAGGGCGGCGATCCCTACGGGTATATGTGGAAGCGGGCAGGGGGGAGTATATGATTATCCTGGGCATCGATCCCGGGGTGGCCACCATCGGCTTCGGGGTCATCCGGGCGGACCGGCAGAAAAATACCCTGCAGCGCTACGGGGTGATTACCACCCCGCCGGGGATTCCCCTGTCCCACCGGCTGCTCCAGATTTCCAACGACATGGAGGAGCTGATTCACACCTTTCACCCAGACGAGATGGCGGTGGAGGAGCTGTTCTTCACCAAGAACATCACCACCGGCATCGCCGTGGCCCACGGTCGGGGGGTCATCCTTCTCTCAGCGGAAAAGCTGGGGGTGCCAATTTTTGAGTACACCCCCATGCAGGTGAAGCAGGCGGTAGCGGGCTACGGCGGGGCGGACAAGCGGCAGGTGATGCTTATGACACAGCGGCTGCTGAACATGAAAGAAATTCCACGGCCCGACGACGCCGCCGACGCCCTGGCCATCGCCATCTGCCACGCCCGGTCGGCCACCAGTCTGCTCAACACCGAGAGGGTCTTCGACCCGGAGAAATACGATACACGCTGATTGCCTGTTCGTAGGGGCGGATATCATCTGCCCGCGAAACACACAGATATAAGCTTTGGGTGGATAATATCCACCCCTACAAGGAGGAACCCGATTTGTTCTATTATCTCAACGGCACGGTGGCGCACATCGAGCCCTACCTGGCCGTGATCGACTGCGGCGGTGTGGGCTATGCCTGCCGCACCACCAGCTACACCCTGTCCGCCCTGAAGCAGGGGGAGAAGGGCAAGCTGTTCACCCACCTGAATGTCCGGGAGGACGCCATGGAGCTCTACGGCTTTGCCACGGCGGAGGAGCTGCGGCTGTTTCAGCAGCTCATCTCCGTGTCCGGGGTGGGGCCCAAGGCGGCGCTGTCCATTTTGTCGGCCAGCACCCCGGCCAATCTGGCCTTGAGCATTATTACCGGAGACGAAAAGGCCCTCACTTGCGCCCAAGGCATCGGCAAGAAGATTGCCCAGCGGGTCATCCTGGAGCTGAAAGACAAGCTGGCCAAGGGCCAGTCCATCAACGCCGCCGGAGAGAGCTACAGCGGCACCGGTGTCACCGTCATCCCGGAGAACAAGCTGTCTGAGGCCACCGCCGCCCTGGCGGTGCTGGGCTACTCCCAGGGGGAGATCAACCTGGCCCTGAAGGGCATCGACCTGGATGGCCTGACTCTGGAACAGATCATCAAGCAGGCCCTGAAAAAGATGGTGAAGGGGTGACAAAATGGCAAAATTTGAGTGTACCTTACAAGGCGACTACGACCAGGCCCTGCGCTACTTTCACGAGGGCATCCTCAACGGCAGCATGTCGGCCAGCTTTGAGGACGAGAGCTATTTCCAGACCTTCGGCGTACGGGTGACTGTCCGTGTCTACGAGAGATACAGTATGACCGGGGGCAACCGGCTGTCCATGACCCTGACGCTGGTGGGAGACGAAGAGAAGCTGTACCTGTCCGGCATCACTGCTGGAGGCAGCCAGGGGATGCTGTTCAAATTCAACACCTTCGGCGAGGAGGCCTTTTTGGATACCCTCCGGGAATTGGCGCAGAGGTGGTAAGGATGCTTCACGAAGCGTCCGCAGAACAAAGGAAAACGGAAGCATCATGATGCGTCCCTACAGATAACCTGTCCGTAAAAAGGAAGTGACATTTTGAGCATTGATTTTTCCGGCGGCGGGCTGGACGCCGAGGAGCTGGAACCCCTGGTGACCACCTCGCTGACCCGTGAGGACGAGGGGGAGTATTCCCTTCGGCCCAAGACACTGAAGGAGTACATCGGCCAGGAGAAGGCCAAGGGCAACCTGGAGGTCTTTATCCAGGCGGCGAAAATGAGAAATGAGCCCCTGGACCATGTGCTGCTCCACGGTCCGCCGGGGCTGGGCAAGACCACCCTCAGCGGCATCATCGCCAACGAGATGGGGGTGAATGTGCGCATTACCTCGGGTCCGGCCATTGAGAAGGCGGGGGACCTGGCCGCCCTTCTCACCAACCTGAACGAGAACGACATCCTCTTCGTGGACGAAATCCACCGGCTGAACCGGGCGGTGGAGGAGATTCTCTACCCGGCCATGGAGGACTACGCAATCGATATTATCATTGGCAAGGGTCCCTCGGCCAACTCCATCCGGCTGGACCTGCCCAGGTTCACCCTCATCGGGGCGACGACAAGGGCGGGTCAGCTGTCCGCCCCCCTGCGGGACCGGTTCGGGGTGACGCTGCGGCTGGAGCTGTATTCCCCGGAGGAGCTGTCCTGGATTATCACCCGGTCCGCCGGTATCCTGGAGGTACCCATCGAGCCCGAGGGCGCCATGGAGATTGCCAAGCGATCCCGGGGGACGCCGCGGATTGCCAACCGGATGCTCCGCCGGGTGCGGGACTTCGCCCAGGTGCGGGCGGGAGGTGTCATCACCAAAAAAGTGGCCGACGAGGCCCTCACCGCCCTGGAGATCGACCAGCTGGGTCTGGACTCCATCGATCACCGGATGCTGCGGAGCATCGTGGACAATTACCGGGGCGGGCCGGTGGGCCTGGACACCCTGGCCGCCACCATCAACGAGGAGGCCGTCACCCTGGAGGACGTGTACGAGCCCTACCTGATGCAGCTGGGCTTTCTGACGAGGACTCCACGGGGCCGGTGCGTCACGCCCAAGGCCTATGAACATCTGGGCCTGCCCGTCCCCGGCGGACCGGCCGAGCTGGACCAGCTGAGTTTTTAAAGGAGACTGCGATGGAATTCAGAAAAGCGGGTCGGGAGGATGTCCCATCCATTCTGACTCTGATTCAGGATACGATCCGAACAGTCTATCCCCGCTACTATCTGCCGGGGATTGTGGACTACTTCCTGGACTGGCACAGCCGGGAGAGGGTGGCCGCCGCGGTGGAGGCCGGCCAGGTGGAGGTTTTGCTGGACGGTGGTCGTCTGGTGGGCACAGGAAGCCGGGAGGGCAATTATATCGGCCGTTTGTTTGTCCTTCCGGAGTGCCAGGGCAGGGGGTGGGGAAGCCTGATCCTTGCCCGTTTGGAGGCGGAGGCCGCGAAGGAGAAGCACACCGCTGTGTGGCTGAGTGCCTCCCTGCCCGCCGTGTGCCTCTATGATCGGCGGGGCTACCGCACGGTGGAACACCGGAGGGAGGAGACCAAAGACGGGTCTATGCTGGTGTGGGACGTGATGGAGAAGCAGCTGAGAGAGGAGTAGGAGGACATATGGACCAAAATACCCTGTTCTTTTTTAACCAGCATCCGGAGGCCATCCCCCTGTACGAGGCCTTTGAGGAGAGGCTTTTGTCCGAGCTGGAGGGGGTTGCCATCCAGCCCCAGAAGAGTCAGATCACCCTGAAAAACCGCCGGGTGTTCGGGGCGGTGTCCTTTCTCCCGGCACGGAAGGCCAAGGTCCGGCCCGACCCCTATATCACCATCACCCTGGGGCTGAACCGGCGGGAGGACTCCCCCCGCGTCGACCAGGCCTCCGAACCGTACCCGGGAAGGTGGACCCACCACCTGGTCATTGGTTCCCCGGAGGAGATCGACGACGAGCTGATGGCCTGGGTAAAAGAAGCCTACGATTTCGCAGCGGCGAAACGGTAGGGGCGGATATTATCCGCCCGCGCCAATCGCCTGCAAAAACTCTTGACGAAGGCCCAGCCCGTAGAGATAATAGAGGTCGGCGGTGCGGTACAGATAGGCCCACAGGCTTTTTTCAAACGCGTCGTACAGACCGGGACCGACCAATTTCTCAATTTGGTCTGCGATCTTGTAAAATCCTTGTTTGGCTTTATGGTATTCCGGGTCGCTGGCGCAGAACGCCTCGATGTTCTCAATGACTGTTTCGTTGAGGAATAGAGACGGCAGTGTGTTCATGAGACAAGACCTCCTGATTTGATATTAAAATTAATAGTATTACTATTGATATCAATATTATAACTCGAAAGCCTTTTTCTGTCAAGGGGAGAGGAGAAATACAATGGAAATATTTCCGCGTCGATTAAAAGCAACTCGAATAGAATTTGGATTAAAGCAACATGAAGTAGCCTCGGATTTGGGGCTTTCTGATGCCGGTTATCGTTTATACGAGCAAGGAAAAGGCTATCCGGATGTCCCCCGCTTATACAAGCTTGCGGAGTATTTCAACGTCAGCATCGACTACCTCCTGGGCCGCACCGATAAACGGGAAGTTAACAGGTAAGCACCCAAAGGCTCCTTTTGAAAGGAGCTGTCAGCCGCAGGCTGACTGAGGATTGCGTCCGGCGAAGCCGGACATACGAAGTAAACAGGACTTCTGAGTACCGATTTGCTTCGCATATTTTGGCTTCGCCAAAATACAATCCTCCGTCATCCGCTTCGCGGATGCCACCTCCTTTCAAAAAGGAGGCTTTTGAGCGGCCTGTGGCCGCTCCTGTGGAAATAATGAAATCTAAATGAGGATTTGAGGTGTATCAGCATGGGCAAATTATTTGGAACGGACGGCATCCGGGGCGTGGTGAACGCCGGGCTGGACGCGGACCTGGCCTACAAGGTGGGGTTGGCGGCGGCCACGGTGCTGGCGAAGAAGAAGGGGAGCAAGCCTCTGGTGACCATCGGCAAGGACACCCGCATTTCGGGGGATCTGCTGAAGGGGTCGCTGATCTCCGGGCTGTGTACCGCCGGGGCGGACGTGCTGGACCTGGGCACCCTGCCAACCCCCGGGGTGGCCTGGGTGACGGTGGACGAGCAGGCGGACGCGGGCATCGTCATCTCGGCCAGCCACAACCCCTTTGAGCACAACGGCATCAAAATTTTCAACGGCCAGGGCTTCAAGCTGTCCGACGAGCTGGAGGAAAAGATTGAGGACATTGTCCTCTTCGGCTCCAACAACGTGCCCATGAAGACCCACGGCGACATCGGCAGGGTGAGCTACGTGGCCCCCAAGGCCAGCGAGGACTACATCGACCATCTGGAGTCCACCATCGATTCCACCCTGGGCGGCCTGCGCATTCTGGTGGACTGCGCCAACGGCGCCGCCTCCGCCACCGCCGCCCGGCTGTTCGACCGCTTCTCCAAGCTGCGTACCGACGTCATCAACGCCGACCCGGACGGGGTAAACATCAACGACAAGTGCGGCTCCACCCACATGGATGCCCTGGCCGCCATGGTGAAGGCGGGAGGCTACGACATCGGCATCGCCTTTGACGGGGACGCCGACCGGTGCCTGGCCGTGGATGAGAAGGGAAGCCTCATCGACGGTGACCAGATCATGGCCGCCTGCGGCCTGGACATGAAGTCCAAGGGCAGACTCCCCGGCGACACGGTGGTGGCCACCGTCATGTCCAACCTGGGGTTCCACGTCTACGCCAAAGAGAACGGCATGAACCTGGAGTGTACCGACGTGGGCGACCGGAACGTGCTGGAACGGATGGTGGAAAAGGGCTACCTCTTGGGAGGGGAGCAGTCGGGCCACATGATCTTCCTGGACCACGCCACCACCGGCGACGGCCAGCTCACCGCCCTGCAGATTCTGTCCCTGCTGAAGGAGAGCGGCAAAAAGGCAAGCCAGGTGTTCAGCGCCTGTCCCCGGTATCCACAGGTGCTCATCAATATCCCCGTGGCCGACAACGACGTGAAAAAGGCCGCCATGGCCAGCCCCCTGCTGGCCCAGGCTGTGGCCCGGGAGGAGGAGGCCCTGGCCGGCGAGGGCCGGGTGCTGGTCCGGCCCTCGGGCACCGAAGCCTTGATGCGGGTGATGGTGGAGGCCAAAACACAGGAAAAAGCCCAGGAGACCGCCCAGCGTCTGGCGGATCTGATCCCTGGCCTTTGAATAACAAATCCTTTCCTTTTTTGCCGTTTCACCCCTGAAAGTGGGCAGAAATCTTTCAGCCCTCCAGAAGGGACTGGAAATTTCAACAAACTTTTTTGGGAAAACCCTTGACAAATCTAAACATTTTGTTTATTATGAAGGGTAGTCGGGATAATAGTATGGAACAGATATCTCCAAATCCTCCCGATGAGGAATTATGTCAGGATGCGGCCCGGGGAAATCCCGGGGCAGAGACAGAACTGGTGCGCCGCTATGGCTGGCTGGTCCGAGCCTGTGCCCGCCCTCTGTTTTTGGCGGGGGGCGACAGCGAGGACCTGATTCAAGAGGGCTTTCTGGGCCTGCTTACCGCCATCCGGAGCTTTGCCCCGGAGAGAGACGCCGCCTTTCGTACCTTTGCAGAAGTCTGCATCCGCAGCCGCCTGCACACTGCGGTCCGGGCGGCCCAGGGCGGCAAGCACGCCCCGCTGAATCACAGTGTTTCCTATGAGCCCCCTCTTTTTGACGGAACCAATGCGCATTTGTTTTCCAGTGCCGAAAGCCCGGAGGACGTGGTTATCGGCAGAGAGGAACTGAGAGAGCGTCTGGAGGCGCTCAAGGGCCGCTTATCCAAGTTTGAAGCACAGATACTACCCCCCTACCTGAACGGCCTCTCCTGCGGAGAGATCGCCCAGCGGGTGGGCCGCTCGCAGAAGTCGGTGGACAACGCCATTCAGCGTATCCGCCGCAAAACGGCCCTGCAAATTTCAACCGGCGTATCCAGCGAGAGCTGATCGCAATATCACACGCCCAGGCCCAGCGCCGGGCAAAAAGTCAAAGAGAGGGAATATCCATGTACGAAGACAAGATCCTGGTATGCAAAGAGTGCGGCAACGAGTTCACCTTTACCGCTGGTGAGCAGGAGTTCTATGCGGAGCGCGGCTTCCAGAACGAGCCCCAGCGCTGCAAGCCCTGCCGTGACGCCCGCAAGAACGCCGCCCGCGGCCCCCGTGAGTACTTCACCGCCGTGTGCGCCGCCTGTGGCGGTGAGGCGAAGGTTCCTTTCGAGCCCAAGTCTGACCGTCCCGTCTACTGCAGCGACTGCTTCGCTAAGATGCGTGAGCAGCAGGGCTGATTTTCAAGCCAGGAAAAAAGTCCGCCGAAGGGTGGCACTTCATAAAGAAGTGCCACCCTTCGGGCTACCTGAACAGCCTTTGTAGGCCCTCCAACACCAACTGCCCCACAACGCTTTCCCTGATATAGTGAGCGGAGCATACGTTGGAATTTTTGCGGTAACTGGAACAGAAGAAATAGGCTTGTGGCTGTTTACTGCTCTTGCTGCTTGCATAATACAGTTTTTCACCGCAATCAGCACAATAGAGAAACCCAGAGAACATACTTACGATGCCGGTACGGTCTGGTCTGCGGCGGTGTTGACGGAGGTTTTGGACAAGGGCAAAGGTTTCCCGGTCAATGATGGCGGGGTGGGTGTCAGAAAATACTTTCCAATCCTCCTGCGGCCTGTCCAACTGCTTTTTCTGCTTGAAAGACTGGCGGCAGGTACGGAAATTGACAGTATCGCCTACATACTCCTGCCTGTCCAGAATGCCCGCCACTGTGCCGGAACTCCAGTTACAGGGGTGTGCAGGAGGTTTGGTCGGACAATTGATACCCACGCTTTGAAAATACTCGCTGGGAGTCATCACGCCCTCAGAGCGTAGTTTCTTGGCGATTTGAGTAGGCCCCAGGCCGCTGATCGACAACTGGAAGATTTGCCGCACTACCTTCGCCGCTGGCTCGTCTACGATCCAATGGTTTTTGTCCTCCGGGGCTTTCTTGTACCCGTAGGGGGCGCTGGTAGTCAGCGGTATCCCGGCGTTGCCTCGGCTCTGCATGACACGGCGCACCTTATCGCTCGTATTTTTTGCGTGCCATTCATTATAGTGTTATCCATAAAGAATGATACTCTTACAGTTCCACAAAACCGACAAAATTGTAATAGATTTTAATGTCACGCTCATCGTGCCCGTTGACCGCCCTGCGCTCTCCGACCTCAATGCGCTTCACCAGTCGCAGGAGGGTAGGGCGGTCCAGTTCCTCCAGTCTGGAGTAGTCCCGGATTATCGCCAGCCAATCATCAGCGGCCTTTTCGTCCTCCTGACAGACTTCCAGCTGAGCGGACAGTTTTGCCCGCTGTTCCAGCTTATCCGCACGTTCATCCTCATACCACTTCAGCAACTGGACGCATACTGCCTCCGGGATCACACCTTTTACCTTGTCCTCGTAGGCTGTCACCACCAGCTTTTCCAATTCTGCAAGCCGTTTATCCAGCGCATCCATGGTCGCTTGGAGCGTTTTCCTCCGTTCCAGACTTGCGGCATTATGTTGAGCCATGATCTTCTCCTTGAGGCCAATAGGGTTATTCTGTGCCAGCGCTGCTTTGAAGCGAATGTCAATCAAAAGCAGCTCGATCAATACTCGTTGATTGATGATGTGGCCCGAGCAAGTGGTTTTGCCGCCAGCGGCGTAGCGGTTACAGGCGTAGCCTTGATAGGTACCATAGCTTCCGTCCTTATGCTTTCGGCTGTCCCGATAGCGCCGCATGGGAGATTTGCAGTCCATACAGAAAAGAACGCCTGTGAATAACGCTGTCTCCCCAGCCTTGCCACTCCGAAATATTGTGTTCCGGGCATCCAGTTCCCGCACCAAATCCCACGTTTTCTGCGAAATGATTGGTTCATGGGTGTTTTCCACCCTGATCCACTCGCTCTCCGGCTTGACGATCTGCTTGTGGACTTTGTAGGACAGGTTTCCGGTTTTATTTTGGACCATATGCCCAAGATAAACCTCGTTGCGGAGGCTAGCCTTGACCGTGGGAGCCGCCCAAAAATCACTGTCCTTGCGGATATTGGGCTTGCCCTGCCTCATGTAGTAGAAGGTGGTAGGCGTAGGCACATTCTCGGTGTTCAGCGTGGTGGCGATCTTGCGGTAGCTGTACCCCTGACAGAGCAAGTCGAAAATGCGTGTCACCACGGGAGCAGTCACAGGGGCGATGATAAAAACATGCTTATCCTCCGGGCTTTTCAGGTAGCCGATGGGAGCGTAGCAGCCGACATATTTTCCACTTTTGAAGGTGGAGTGTTTGACGGCCCGGATTTTGTTGCTGGTGTCCCGGGCGTACAGGTCGTTCATCACGTTTTTCAGAATGACCAACATCTCGTTATTCTTGTGAATGGTGTCCACTCCGTCATTCAGGGCAATGAAGCGGCAGCCGAGGCTGGGAAATACAACGTCCGTGTTATTCAGTTAAGGATACAAATTCTTGTAGTCAATCAATCTTGCCGATGAAGCGGTAGAAAATCTCGATTTCCTGCTCCTGTTCCCCGTCCTCACCCTTGATGGACTCATGAATCACAATCTTATCAATCAAGGCGTTCAGCAGAGGGGCGGTTAACTCCGTGGGATTGGCGTACTGCTGGATGAGTTCGACCCACTGCTTGGCATCGCTTTCCGTCTGCTTTGCGGTGTCCAATTCCACAGTCAGGGCATCAATCTTCTCGGTCAGCTCGTTCTGCTCAGTCTGGTATTTGGTGGTAAGCATATTGAGAAGCTGTACCAATAGGCTAAAGCCTTTTTAACAAAGTGCGAAAAGCGGCGATC